>JAHCMG010000026.1 GCA_019192585.1 Devosiaceae bacterium MH13 | reverse complement strand
GCCAAAGCCTGGGGCGAAGCCTTCTTCGCCAATTTCGCGCGGCCGCCGGAAGGCAATGACACAGCGCAGATCCGGGCGCTCCTGTCCGGCGAGTGCGATATCGTGGTCGCCAACACCTACTATTTCGGGCGCATTCTTCGCCGCCTCGCCGAGGGCAACCCGGTCGATGGCTTTGAGGATGCCGACGCCATCGCGCAGATCGGCTGGGTGTTCCCGAACCAGGAAGACATTGGCACGCATGTGAACATTTCGGGCGCTGGCATCGCGGCCAACGCACCGAACCCAGACAATGCCGCCCTGTTCTTAGAGTATCTCGCTTCTCCGCAAGCCCAGGCCTATTTCTCGGCTGGCAATGATGAGTATCCGGCCGTCATGGGCACCCCCATCAGCGCCTCGGTGGCGCAGCTGGGTCTGTTCCGTCAGGACACGCAGAACCTCAGCGTTCTGGGCGAAAACCAAACCCGGGCGCAGGAGATCTACAACGAGATCGGCTACCCGTAAGGGCGCGGCTTGACGGGGTTGGTTCTTCTCCGCCCCCCGAAGCGGAGGCGCACTCCCGATCACTGCGCTTGTCGGCCGGCTTTCCCGATTGGCCCGCCGCCCCTTGCTTCCAACCCCGTCTTGTCTGGCGGCTGGCTCCCTCCAAGGAGCCAGCCGTTTTTGTTTTCGCTTGGTGCCAGAGACGCAGCAAACCACAATAGGTGAGCGATTCGTCACCTTTTATAGGTGACCATATTGACACGTGACTGTATTGGCACATAATGGACCGCGTGGATGTAATCTTCAAAGCCTTGGGCGATGAAACCCGTCGGCAATTGCTGGACGAGCTGCACCGCCAAGACGGGCAGA
Organism: Devosiaceae bacterium MH13; assembly: GCA_019192585.1. Taxonomy (GTDB): domain Bacteria; phylum Pseudomonadota; class Alphaproteobacteria; order Rhizobiales; family MH13; genus MH13. Next base: position 2,996 of record JAHCMG010000026.1, on the reverse strand, counting down.
CGCTGAGCGAGCTGGAGGGGGCCATGGCGCAGCATGTTTCGATGACCCGGTTTGGGATCATGAAGCATTTGAAGGTTCTGGAGGACGCATCGCTGGTGGTGACCCGCAAGGCGGGACGTTTCAAGCACCACTATCTCAACGCGGTTCCGCTTCAGGAGGTCATTGACCGCTGGATCGAGCCGCTGATCGTCAAACCGGCGGCCAAAGGGATGCTCGATCTCAAGGCCGCGCTTGAAGGAAGCAATGCGATGCCGATGCCAGCAACTGAGAAGCCTGATTTCTTGATGAGCACATTTATCAACTGCTCACAGGATGCCCTGTGGGACGCACTGACAGATGCGCAGGCCAATGCCGACTGGTCTTACATGCCGTGCAGCTGCACCCGCGAGGGAGATGCCTTGATCTACCACTTCGCCGATGGGTCCCCGATGCTGACCAACCGGGAAACGCATCTCGAGCCAAAGACGCGGATCGAGTCGACGTTCGAGCCGCAATGGGCCGGGCCGGATGTGCCACTCGAGGCGTCGCGGTTCGTCTTCCTCATCGCGCACGAAGGGTCCGGCTGCAAGCTGACCCTTGAGCACTACGCGTTGCCGAGCGAGCAGCGGGACGATGTGTCCGACGGCTGGGCACGTAGTCTGGCGGGTCTCAAGACCCTGCTTGAGACCGGCAAAGTGGTGAAATTCGTAAGCGAAGAGGATGCTGCCTGACGCGGCGACCTCCCACAACCGCTGGCGGCCTACGGGCCGTCGCGCCTTTCCCGCCCAGTCTGGCCGAGCCGCCTGATCTGCCGGCTCAACAAGAACACCGGCAACAGGCCGACCGCGACGATCACCAGCGACGGTGTCGCCGCCTCTGAAAGCCGCTCGTCGGAGGCAAGCCGAAAGGCTTGGGTCGCCAGCGTTTCGAAGTTGAACGGCCTGAGGATCAAGGTCGCCGGCAGTTCCTTCATCACGTCAACAAAAACGATAAGCGCGCCGGTGAGGATGCCGCCGCGCAAAAGCGGCGCATGCACGGCCGAGAACACGCGGCTCTTGCGCGCGCCAAGCACGCGTGCGGCATCATCCATATGCGGCGTGATACGCTCGAACGCGCTTTCAACGGGCGCCAAGGCGACCGCAAGAAAGCGCACCGTGTAGGCGAACAAAAGCCCGAAGATGGTGCCGGTCAGAATGAGGCCGGTTGAGATGCCGAAGCGCTCACGCATGAACGCGTCCAGCGCATTGTCGAAACCCGCCATGGGGATGAGGATGCCCACCGCGATGATCGAGCCAGGCACCGCGTAGCCAAGGCTCGCGAAGCGGGTGGCGACCGACAGGACCGGCGCTTTGGACAGCCGCCGCACCGTGGGAAGCGCCACCGCGATGACCACGGTGATGAGCGCGGCGAGGCTTGCGAGCAGGAGCGAGTTTCGGATGAACTGCGCGTAGCGCGGGCCGAACAGGCTGTGGCCTCCGCCGGCTGCCAGATCGATCAGCATGCCGCCGGGGATCACGAAGCCCACGGCGAGCGGAAGCGTGCAGAAGGCAACCGCGCCCAGCGCCGCCAGCGGCCTCAGCCGAAAGCGCTGGATCGGCTGCGTGCCCCTGGCGGTCTGGTAGCGCGCGGCGCCGCGCTGCACACGTTCGATCCAGATGAGGACGAAGACAAACATCAACAGCGCGCCGGCAAGCTGGGCGGCAGCGACGCGGTCGCCCATCGAGAACCAGGACCGGTAGATCCCTGTCGTAAAGGTGGGCACCGCGAAGTGGGCCACCGTGCCATAGTCGGCCAATGTCTCCATCAGCGCCAGCGCCACGCCAATGACGATCGCCGGGCGGGCCATAGGCAGCGCAACCCGCATGAAGGCGCGCCATGGCGTTTTGCCCAGAACGCGTGCGGCTTCGAAGGCAGCCACCGACTGGGTGAGAAACGCCGTCCGCGCGAGGAGGTACACGTAAGGGTAGAGGACGAAGGTGAACATCACCGCCGCGCCCTCAAGCGAGCGGATGCGCGGGAACCAATAGTCGCGTGGGCCCCAGCCGGTGACGTCGCGCAGCAGCGTCTGAACTGGCCCGGGGTGCGAGAGAAACTCCGTGTAGGCATAGGCCATCACATAGGCGGGGAACGCCAAGGGCAGCACCAGCAGCCACTCGAACGCCCGGCGCCCGGGAAAGTCACAAGCCGTCACGAGCCAGGCGGACCCGGTGCCGATGATCGCCACGCCAAGGCCGACATAGAGCGACAGCAGGGCCGAGTTGATGATGTAGCCAGGCAGTACCGTGGTCGAGAGGCCCACCAAGGTCTCTCCGGCGGCCGGCTGCAGGAAGGAAATGACGATCACCGCTAGCGGGATGGCAAGCAGCGACGCGCAGGCGGTCACGGCAAGCGCGAGCGTTGGGTTCTCACCGAGCCAACGACGGCGGCGCGGCCTCATGGGGGCTTGTCGGTCGCCCGCGGGCTTGGTGGCGGTGGAAAGGGACACGGATGAACGAGAAGCGCTCTTGGAATGACGTGTGGGGTCTTTGAGCTTGCGCCGGCAGCCATGCTGCCAAGCCTGCCCCTTGTTGCCCGTCGGGCCCGGCCGTTCAATACTAAATGTTGCTAATGGACCGCAAGTTTAACGGCCGAGCCGGAATTCTTGCGGCGGCGCAGGGGTTTGGCTATCGGTGGCGTCAGTCATCACGGCACCACACGCGCGAGCGCATTCAGGAACTGATATTGGCTTTCCCCACCCCTGCTCCGGTTCTCGCGGGCCCCGCACCCCTGGGGCGGCATAGCTGCGGCGGGGCTGCATGACCTTACCGGGCCGTAAGCTGCTCCTGGTGATCGCGCTCGTGCTGGTAAGCCTCGGGGCATTGCTGGCGCTTTTGCCCGTGCTGGTCTCGTCGCAGATCGTGCGGCAGCAGGTCGCCAATCAGATCACGGCCATCACCGGCAGTGGGGTGACCTTGCGCGGCGACCAGGCGTTGCGCGTGTTCCCCAGCCCCTCGATCGAGGTCAGCGACGTGGTCGTG
>JAHCMG010000250.1 GCA_019192585.1 Devosiaceae bacterium MH13 | reverse complement strand
CGTTTGAGGCTGGCGCTGGCATCGTGCACGCGCATGTGCGGAATGACGATCAGACGCCCTCATCCGACCCTGATAAGTTCGCTCGCCTTAAAGAGGGGCTGGAGAAACATTGCCCCGGCATGATTATCCAGTTCTCGACCGGTGGGCGCTCAGGGGCGGGCACCGAGCGGGGGGGGCATGCTGCCGCTGAAGCCGGATATGGCCTCGCTGTCGGTGGGTTCGAACAACTTCCCCAACAACAAGGTCTACCAGAACAGCCCGGAACTGGTGGAGTGGCTGGCGGGCCAGATGCGCACGCATGGCATCAAGCCGGAGATCGAAGCCTTTGACCTGTCCCACATTTTTGAGGCCGCGCGGCTGTGGCGCGAGGGCAAGATTGCCGACAAGCCGTACATCCAGTTCGTGATGGGCGTGAAGCAGGCCATGCCGGCCGACAGGCAGGTGTTCGACTTCTATGTCGAAACCGTCAACCGGCTGGTCCCTGGTGGCGAGTGGTGCGCTGCGGGCATAGGTCCCAGCCAGAGCGTGATCAACGAGTGGTCCATCGCGGCGGGCGGCCATGCGCGCACGGGCCTTGAAGACAATGTCCGGCTCGACCGGGAGACCCTGGCGCCTTCGAACGCGGCGCTCGTCACGCGCACCGCCGAGATCTGCGAGCGTTACGACCGACCCGTCGCGACGTGGCAGCAAGCCCGCGAGATTTTGGGCCTGCCGCTTTACTAAGCATCGGGCCGGCGCCCCTCTCCGACCTTCTGCGTTGTTGACACGCTGATCCGCCAGGCGGCACTGTTCGCGTGATGGTTCTGGCTGGGCAGAAATGCAGGCCGGATGAAAAGGGAACACGGTGCGGTGTAGCCAACAGGCGCCAAATCCGTGACTGCCCCCGCAACTGTGAGCGGCGAGCCCATCAGCAACAAACCACTGGGACCGGCATTGAGCGCCATCCTGGGAAGGTGCTGAGAGGCGAAGACCCGCAAGTCAGGAGACCTGCCATCACGCAACGCAAACCTCGGGCGGGGTGTCCTGAGATGGTGATGGTATGAAACGACTTGCCTTCAGGAATCCGTGTTGCCGCCTTTCGGGCGGTGTGACCCGCGCCTCCTCATCATCGGTCCCCCTTTGCCCACTTCTGCGCAAAGGGAGAGCGACCTATGGAAGACCCGGACACGGTCTGTCTGTCGGTTTGCACACGCTGTAAGCCATCTGACTATTTGGGCCCCGACCAAGAACGCCCAGGCTACCTGTTGGCCGGTGCGGTGCTTGACGCGGTGCGCAACAACGCTGAGGCGCGCCTCACACTCCGCGGCGTGCGCTGTATGAGCCAGTGCAAGCGACCTTGTGCCATCGCACTGTCTGCGCCCGGCAAATACACGTTGTTGTTCGGCGATCTCGATCCAGAGAGCACCGCCGCCGACATTCTCACCCTTGCCCATCAATATGCCGCTTCGCCAGACGGCCTCGTGCCGCGCGACGAACGTCGGGAGCCGCTGCGTGCGGGCATTCTCGGGCGCATCCCGCCGCTTGGGTACGCTGGCGAGGCGATCGACCACACCTTCAACTTTACTGCTCACGCTTCCAACCAAGAGGAAATCGCATGACCTTTCATTCTTCTCGCAGCAGTCTCCGCAAACGCTTGCTTATGTCGGTCATTTGCGCAGCCGCACTCATGATGCCGTTGCAAGCGAGCGTCGCCGTTGCTGATGATGTGACGGTGGGACAGACTTTCCTCGCTTCGGGGCTCGACCCTGCGCAAGGGTCCAACGGCTGGGCGCTGGTCACCCACGGTATCGCCGAGCAGCTCTTCAGGGTCTCGCGTCATGGTGAGGTTGTTCCCAATCTCGCGTCCTCTGCGGAGCAACAGGCTGATGGTTCTTGGCTGGTGACGCTCGCGGCGGATCGGTTTTTCTCGGATGGGACGCCGGTGACAGCGGAGCTGGTGGCCGCCGCGCTCAACAGGACGGGTGAAGCAAACGCCTCGGCGCGGGCAACCGCTGGGCGGCTGACCTTTGAGGCCTTGGACAGCGCAACCCTGCGTGTGACCAGCGAGCAGCCAACACCCATTTTGCCGTCAATCCTCGCGGAGTGGGCGTTCCCCATCTACCTCGAGACCGAGGGCGATCCTCTGTTCACCGGACCGTTTGCCGTTGAGCAGTTTGACGCGGGTACCTCCATCGCCATGGTGCCCAACGCTTTCTACGCGGACGCGGATGGCCGGCCGGATGTCACGATCCGCCGCATCGCCGATGGCCAATCGATGGCGTTGGCATTTGCGTCAGGCGAGGTCGATATGGCGTTCAACCTGCCGGTTGAGACGCTCTCCATGTTCGAGGGTGACGAGGATCGCGCGGTTACCTCGTTTCCCGTCGCGTACCAGTACATGATGTGGATGAACACGAGTTCGCCAGCGCTGAGCGATGTGCGGGTGCGGCGCGCCATCGACCTTGCGGTGAACCGCGATGATCTGGTGCTCGCCGCACGGGCAGGGCAGCCCGCCACCGGCGCGTTTGCCGCTGCCTACCCCTTCGCCGCCGAAGGGCCGTTGCCGCACGATCCCGAAGCCGCGGCGCAACTGCTCGATGACGCGGGCTGGGCAATGGGAAGCGATGGCGTGCGCAGTAAAGATGGCGAGCGGCTCGAGCTGACCTTGTGGGCGTACCCGCAACGGCCAGACCTGGTGACGTTCCAACCCGTCATCCGCGCTGCCCTGTCTGACCTCGGTATCGCGGTCACGACGCAGGTCACCGAATCTCCCGGGGACGTTGCCGGCAGTGGCGCGTTCGACCTCTTCCTTTGGGCGCAGCACACCGCGCCGGCCGGCGACCCGGGCCTGTTCCTCTCCTTGTTCTTTGAGACGGGTTCGGCTCGGAACTATTCGGCTTGGTCGAGCGAGGCGTACAATGCCACCATTGAGGCGCTGCGGACCGCGATTGATCCAGCTGAGCGGATTGCCCTTGCGCAGCAAGCACAAGAGCTCATTGCCGAGGATGCGCCTGTTGCATTCCTGGTGACGCCGGAATGGCATGTGGGGCTATCGGAGCGACTGGCCGGTTACGAGCCATGGGGGTCTGACTATTATGTCATCAGGCCGGACTTCGGCGCAGCGCAGTAGAGCCATTCAGAAATGATAGGACTTGCGACAGTGCGGTTTGTGGCCATGACCCTTGTGTCATGGCTTGCCGCTGTCGCGGTCTGTTTCGTCCTCATCCGGCTTGTCCCTGGCGATCCAGTGGAGGTGTTTGCGGACCACATGAGCCTGCGGCTTAGTCCTGAGCTTGTGGCTGCGTACCGTGCGCAATGGGGCCTCGATCAGAGCTTGCTCACTCAGTTTTGGTATTGGCTTCAAGGCTTTGTGACCCTTGATTGGGGCCTATCGTTTGCCACCGGCGCGCCTGTCTTTGGCGAACTGATCGACCGGCTTGGATGGTCCCTGGCCATTGGCGTTGGCGGGATGAGCCTCGCCCTTTTGGTGGGCGCGGGTCTCGGCTTTCTGGCGGCAGCGAAGGCCGGTGGTCTTGCTGATCAGCTCTCGCGGGTGATGGCGATTGGGGGTCAGGCCCTGCCAGCCTTCGCTGTTGGCCTCATCGCGCTTTGGCTGCTCGCAGCGCAGTTGCAGTGGATCGCGCCGTTCGGTGGCGGGACCGTTGAGCGGCTCATCTTGCCCGTCGGCCTTGTGGCGTTTTTCTCCATCGGCAGCATCTCGCGGCTGGTGCGCGCGGGCTTTGCCGAAACGGTCAGTGCGCCGCACTTCAAAACCGCGCTTTCGAAAGGTCTGCCCTACCGCACAGCACTGTGGAAGCATGGCCGTCGGCGCGCCAGCATTGCGCTCCTCGCCGGTTTGGCGCCCGATATTGCTTGGATCGTTGGCGGCACCGCAGTCGCCGAGATCATCTTCGGAGTGCCCGGTCTCTCGGAGCGTGTGATCGATGCCGTCGTGGCGCGAGACTACCCGGTCCTTCAAACCTATGTGGCGCTTGTGGCGCTGTGGATCATCGTTGGGCTTCGCATCTGCGCAGCTTTGAGAGCTTGGCTTGAGCCCAGACCTCCCGCTTTGGGGCTGAGGCCATGAGGGCGCAGGCCCGCCATGTACTGCCGCTGATGACGATTGGCCTCCTCACGCTGTTGAGTGTTGGAGCGCTGTGGCAGCCGCTCGATCCGCATGCGGTGGACCTGCAAGCACCCCTTGAATCTCCGTCGGTTGAGCACTGGCTCGGCACAGATCATCTCGGCCGCGATGTCGCCTCGCGTCTTCTGGCGGGGGCGCAACCTTCCTTGCTGGCGATTGGCATCGTGCTTGTGGCGAGCTTGGGCATCGGCTTGAGCGTGGGCATCTTGATTGCATTCGCCCCTTCCGCGGTCTCAAACGTATTGCGCTGGCTCGCCGAAACCGCACTCGCGCTGCCGACTTTGATCGTGGCGCTCCTGCTTTCGGCACTGTTTGGCGCCGGGCTGATCGCCATTTCCGCGGCCCTCATTGTCAGCACCTGGGCGCCTTATGCGCTTGCCATCGCAGGGCTTCTGGAGCGGTTGCGAAGCGAACCCTATTGGACCGCGAGCCTCGCGCTCGGCTCCAGCTCCTGGGGTGCGGTGCGCCGCCACGGCGTGCCCAACGCTTGGCCCATGATCGGAGCACTTGCGGGCGCTGATGCGGGCCGCGCCGTCATCCTGGTCGCGTCCCTGGGCTTTCTGGGTCTGTCCCCCGATACTGGCCGGCCGGAATGGGGCGCGATGATCCACGAGTATCGGTTGTTTCTGTTCTCAGACCTGTTGCTGGTGCTCGCGCCGGTTTGTGCAACGGCTCTTGTGGCACTGGCGCTCAACCTCGCTTTGGACCGGGGGTAATCGGCGGCGTTTTCAACACGCAAGCGAGATCCCAGGCGCTTGGGCCGGCAAAAGTGAAGCCGGCTATGTTGGCGGTTGCCTGAAGAAGAGGTAGTATACGCTGCTCCAATAGATGGCGAGAACTGCAAAACACACGGCCTGAACTCAAAAAACCAAACCTTGTACTGACTTCAAACACCTTTTTAAGAGGGGGAATAAGTCAATGAATACAATGGTCAATCTTGATCCGCGGCATGGCCAAGCGGGTCGTCATCCCCAACGCAACGATCTTGATACGCTCAGTGGGCACGATGATCCCGGTAAGTTCGGGGTCATGTTCCCGCAGCTGCCAGCCCTGGACGTCGACCAGAGCGCCATCGACGCGCTGGCAGCGGTCATGATCGAATCCGGCGCCCCGGATCCTGCGGGCGACAATCAAACCATCCCAGCTGGCTTCACCTATCTTGGCCAGTTTATCGACCACGACATCACGCTTGATCTGACGTCTCTTGGCGACAAGATTCGCGACCCAAAAGCACTGCGCAACTTTCGAACGCCGGCTCTTGACCTTGATAGCCTGTATGGGCGCGGTCCGGACGGCAGCCCGCACCTCTACGCCCGTGGCACGGCCGGCAAGTTTTTGATCGGGCGGAACGTCAATGTTCCCCATGGCGGCGTCACCGGTACGTTTCGAAACGACCTGCCGAGGAGCCCCGAGGGCCAAGCGCTCATCGGCGATCATCGCAACGATGAGAACCTGATCGTCGCACAGATGCACGTGGCGTTTTTGAAGTTCCACAATGCCGTGATGGACCACTTGGAAGGTCAGGGGGTTGGCGAAGACGAGCGCTTCGCACAGGCGCGGCAGCTCGTCACTTGGCACTATCAATGGATCGTGTTGCACGACTATCTATACCGTCTCGCGGGCCCTGGTATCGCTGCAAAAATCGTCCATGATGGACGCAAGTTCTACCGGTTCAAACGCGTGCCGTACATGCCGGTCGAGTTCTCCGTGGCGGCGTTCCGCCTGGGCCATAGCCAGGTGCAGCAGGGCTACAATCAGAACCGGATCTTCACCGCGGAGCCCATGGATCAGTTTTTCGGGTTCACGGGGCTGTCAGGGCAGATCATCGGGGATCTGGCGCCTGAGCCGCCGGGTGATGGCCTGCCCGTCTCTCATCTGCCGAGCAATTGGATCATCGACTGGCAGCGCTACTTCGATCTCAACCCGACGATCGAGCCGCAAAAGTCACGCAAGCTGGACCCGTTCTTGGTTCCGGCGCTGCATAACCTGCCGGGAGGTGGCAACCTGGCGGCGCTCAATTTGCGGCGCGGTGTCGTGCGCGGTCTTCCGGCGGGACAGTCGGTTGCTGATGCGATGAACATTGCCGACCCGATCACGGCTGATGAATTGGCGAGTGGCGACGATCGCGCTGTCTTGGAGGCTCAAGGCCTGCACACCAGAACACCTCTTTGGTACTACATTCTCAAAGAGGCCCAGATCAAAGGAGGCGGTGATCGGCTCGGCCCAGTTGGTGCGACGATTGTTGCCGAGGTTCTGGTGGGCCTCGTCCATGGTGATCACCAGTCCTATTTGTGGCTACGCGGCCCCGATTGGCGGCCAACCTTGCCCTCAGCGACGGCCAGCGACTTCACGATGGCCGACATGTTGCGCTTTGTCGATGACATCAACCCGCTTGGCGACAGCTAACCTGGCAGCGCGTCGAGCGCTTCAGGCAGCTCGGTGAGCTGCCTGATCTCGGCTGTGGGCACTAGATCGGACTGGTTCTGAGCGCCCGAGGCATTGAGCCAGATCGAGATCGCGCCGACGGCGTTTGCCGGGGCCACATCGAGCCTGAGCGAGTCGCCGACATGGGCGACGCGGCTGGGGTCTGTGACATTTGCGAGCGCGAACAGGTGCTCAAAGATGGCCGGATCGGGTTTCTTGTAGGGTAGGCGCTCAGCCATGAGGACGTGATCGAAAAGGCCGGCGAGGGCGGTGTGCTCCGGGTCCGAATTGCCATTGGTGACCATGGCCAGGCGATAGCCGCTACTCAGTTGGCGCAGCACAGTTTTAGCACCGGGCAGGAGGTGCATGCGGCCAAAACGGACGGCTTTGAACACATCCATGGCCGCCGCCACAGCGTTAGGCTTGTCTGATGCGTTCGAGAGCAGTGTCTCGAGCGCCATGTGTCTTTGTTCTAAGAGCGGTAGCCCTTTGCCAACAGGGTCGGACGCGACACGGTCGCGCTGCGCCTGAAGCGCGTCGGGGGAGAGGTGCAGACCGTGCTCGGCGGCTAGGTGCGCCGAAAGGGCATCGAGTGCTTCCCGTCGAGTGCGCTCAAAGTCAAACAGGGTCTGATCCGCGTCGAAGCTTACCAGCTCGATGGTCCGGCGAGGGCGCATCCGTTGGATGGCCTGCCAGCGGGGCCGCTAAAGCTTTTGCGCCACCATGTGCCAGTGCCACGACCCGGGTTGAGAGCCGCGCTGGGCGTGGTCGACATCGCGCAATGACCACAGTTCAAAGCCATCAAACAGCTCGACGAGCTCGCTCGCATCGCAGAAATAATGCGGGTGAACCTTGTCGCCTTTGCCTTCTGGCTGCACCCAGGTGTTCGGCGAAATCTCGACGCCGACGCCATAGTCGAAGCGCCGTTTTGAGAGCATCGTGCCCTGATAGGTGCCACCGGGTTTGAGGATCCGGGCGATCTCGGAGATCGTCTTGGCGAGGACTGCATGGTCGCCGTGATAGATCACGTTGAAGGCCAACACGTAGTCGAAGCTGGCATCATCAAAGGGCAGGTCGGTCATCATGCCTTGCTGCGTTGTGAGGTTAAGCCCCCGGGCGGCCGCTTGTCGGGAGGCTTCTTCCAGGCCCGAGCTGCTGGCGTCGAACGCGCTTGCCTCAAAGCCCAAGGCGGCAAAGGCGAGGGCGTGGCGGCCGACACCGCAGCCCAGATCCAAAGCCGTTTTCGCGCCACGAAGCCGTAGGTCGGCTGCCGTCTCCAAGACATCGGCCTCCGGGGCGATCCAACCGGACCGGCCATCTTCGCTCTGCCAAAGCGTGTCCCAGGTCTGGTGGGCGGTTGCCGTTGCGGGCGTCGGTTGTGCGGTTTGAATGCCGGCCATCTTGCTGTTCCCCCTGTGCGCGTTGCCGCACGCCGCCTACCGCCGGCAGATGTCACACAGATGACATGGCAGGTTCACCGAACTGACGCATGGCGGCCCTAGGACGGGCAAGCCTGATCTTTCTGTCTGGGGGAATACTCATGATCCGTTCCTTGCTGGTGGGCACCGCGCTCGCCTTGTCCACCATTGTCGCGCAAGCTGCCGATGTCACACTCGCCGTCACCGACGTTGAGGGGCTCGAAGAGCTGCAACAAGAATTCGGCGCTGTTGAAGCCGCGCTCGAAGCCAGCACCGGCCTCGATGTCGAACTGTTCCCAGTGAACTCGCGCACTGCCGCCGTTGAGGCGATGAACGCCGGTCTCGTCAATTTCGTCCTGACCGGCCCCGCCGAGTACGTCGTGATGAACGAACTGTCGGACATCGAGATCGTCGTTGCCTGGCAGCGTCCGGACTATTTCGGCCAGATCGTCA
>JAHCMG010000249.1 GCA_019192585.1 Devosiaceae bacterium MH13 | reverse complement strand
GATGCAAAGTGATCGACATGCCCGCCATATCCATCGATGTGCAGTAGGGCCCGACCCACGTCGCGTGGACCTTAATGTTCTTGTCTGCAAGCCTTTGGGCCAGCCGGCGGTTGACGATGTAGAGCTCCATCAGCGGCGTCGCGCCGAGCGAGTTGACGAGCACCGCAACCGTCTCGCCGGGCTCGGGGTCCATCTCGGCGAAGATCTTATCGACGATCTCGTCGGTCACCTGATCGGCGGTGGCGAGCGGCCCGCGCCGGACGCCCGGCTCGCCATGGATGCCGAGGCCGATCTCCATCTCTTCGGGACCAAGCTCGAAGCCGGGAATGCGCGTCTGCGGCAGCGAGCAGGCGGTCAAGCCCACGCCCATCGTGAACGTGTTGTCATTGGCCTTCCTGGCGATCCGCTCGCACTCATCGAAGGAGAGCATCCGGTCGCACGCGGCGCCTGCCGCCTTGAAGATGAAGAAGTTGCCGGCCACGCCCCGACGGCGCTCCAGCTCGTCGACTGACACATCATCGGTGCTCAGCACGGTGCGGACATCGACATCGTCCATGGCGAGCATCTCGGCGGCCATGTCGAAGTTCATCACATCGCCGGCATAGTTGCCGTACATGAACAGGACGCCTTCGCCCTGCGAGACGGCCTTCGCGCAGGCGATGATTGGATCGGGCGGCGGCGAGGCGAAAACGTTGCCGATGGCCGCCGCGTCAGCCAGCCCGCGTCCGACGAACCCGAGGAAGGTGGGCTCATGGCCGGAGCCACCGCCGATCACTAGTCCGACCTTGCCCGGTCTGGGGCCATCTTTCGCGATCACCGCGCGGTTGTTCTCGGGCGACAGCACAAGATGGTTGGGGTGCGCGTGAAGGATACCTTCAAGCATCTCATCGACGGCATGATCCGCGTCGTTGAGCAGTTTTTTGACTTTTATTGCCGCCTGTTGAGGTGCCGACATCGAGGTTTACCTCCCGATCGTTTCTTCTTGTTTTGCTGGGCATTGGCATGAGCAACCGGCGCTTTGTGGCCGGGCCCGGTGTGTTCATCCTTGTTCTTACATCCGCTCCAACAGAGCCCGCGCGGTGTTCTCATCTGTCACCAGATGGGTTGGATACCCCCCGCGCAGAACGGCGTGGATCGCGTCGGTCTTCTCCGGCCCGCCAGCGACCGCGATGCGGCAAGGCAGGCCTTTGAGGTGATCAAGCGGCAAGCCGATCACCCGCGCATCCTGGCCATCATTGATATGCTCGCCGTCGGGGTCGATGCATCGGCCCGCCACCACGGCAACCGCTTCGCCAGCCGGACTACGCGGCAATGCATTGGGATCGAGCACGCCGGCGCTGAAGATAAGGCTGTCGGAATAGGTCGTGCAGACGCCGAAAACGGCGATATCGGTCTGTTTGAGCGCGTCGAACTGCTGCGCGAGGATGGGCTCTTCCATCAGGATCGTCCGGACCTGAGGTGAACTCACAATCACCGGGGCGGTGACCAGCTGACAGCGCGCATTGAGCCGCTCGGCGAGCACGGAGGCGCAGAACTCTGGCGAGAAATCAAACGTGGAGGTCGTGCCGCCGGTGAGCTGGGCGACGGTAAGATCTTCAACGCCGGGGTCACCCATCGCCTCGGCCATTGCCAGCACAGTGCGACCCCACGCGACGGCGACGAAATCACCAGGGGCAAGTTTGGACCCCAGAAGTTCTGCGCCCGCGCGCCCGATCCGCTCGGAAATAGCTGCGCGGCCGGCGGACTTCTCCGGTGTCGGCACAACTGTCGCGCCTTCAAGCCCGAACGTATCGGCCAATTGTTCGGAAAGTTCGATCGTGCTCAGCCAGCTTGGATCGATGCGCACACTGACCACCCCGCGGCCGCGGGCTTCGGCGATATAGGCGTTCACCGTGGCTCGGGAGACGCCCATCGCTTTGCCGATATCGGCCTGGGTCATGTTCTCGCGATAGTAGAGCCAAGCGGCCCAGATCGCCGGGTCCCCGCGAAAACGCGCAGGCACCGGAACGGGCGCGCGCAGCGCTGTGTGGCCATCAGCCTGAAGGCGGTCGGCGCGGGGGGAGGCTTTTCGGTTGACATTTGTCAGCATGGATAGAATTGTGTCACATGTTGCGGAGAATGACCAGCATAGGGGGCTTTCGCAGACGAGTGGACGTTGCCGAGAAGCGCTTCAAACAATGGCGCCCCGGGAGGCTCTGAGTCCACCACCTAGTCGCACACCACACCAAACAGATCGATGTGGGCGCGACATCAGCTACCAAAACAGGTCCAGAACAAAAGCCACCGGCGCGGCGTGCCGGGGCCATAACCAAACCTATAAGGGAGGACTGACCATGACGAAATATACCACCCGTCCCAGCGGCCTGATGATGCCGCGCCGCCAGGTGCTCAAGGGCATCGGTGCCATGACGGCTGCAGCCGCCATGTCCATGCCGGTGACGAACCGCGCGTTCGGCCAAGAAGCGCACCCGCTTGCCGGCCGGACCATCGACATGAACATCCTTGGGATTGCCGGCTGGCTGCCTTCATCGCTTTCGGTGGCGATGACGCCGCTGTTCAACGACTATGTTCGCGACCGCTATGGCTACGAGGTTGAGTTTGCGTTCGCTGAGGCGCCGTTCTCCGACCTGTTCCAGCGCGCCGCGACCTCGCTCGCAACGCGCAGCCAAGAGTTCAACATCATCATCTCGGACAGCCAGTGGATTGGCGCGCTCGCCGAGCCGGGCTGGATCCTGCAGCTCAACGATGTGATTGCCGCCAACCCCGGCCTCGACATCGACTGGTACTCGCAGACCGTCATCGATACCTACATGGCGTACCCGGACGGCACCGAGAACATTTGGGGTCTGCCGCAAGAAGGCGACACGATCGCGCTGTTCATCCGCAAGGACATGCTGCACGACGAAGCCGAGAAGGCTGCCTTCCAAGAGAAATACGGCATGCCGTTGCCGCAGACCTTTGAAGATTTCGAAGATCTGACGATGACGGACTTCGAGAAAGTGGCTGATCACTTCAACCGGCCCGACGAAGAGATGTGGGGCACGGCGATGCAGTACAGCCGCGTCTACGACTTCGTGACGTGCTATCTGTATCCGTTCATGTTCAGCCAAGGCGGCGACATCTGGGATGCGTCGACCGGCCAGGTTGAGGGCATCCTCAACTCCGACATCAACGCCATGGCCATGACGCAGATGAAGGATTGGCTGAAGTACCAGCCTCCGGGCGCGACCAACTTCGGCATCGCCGAGCAGATCGATGTGTTCACCACCGGCAAGGTCTTCTCTTGCTTCCAGTGGGCGGCCGTTGGTCTTGCGATGATCACCGAGGAAATGAAGGCCAACGACCAGGTGATGGTGGTTGCACCGCCGAAGCATGGCACCGGCGACGCTGCCGATCGTATTTACACGATGGGTGGCCAGCCGTGGGTGATCAACGCCTTCAATGATGAAGAGAAGATGCGCGTTGCCATCGACTTCATGAACTGGTGGTACCTGCCAGAGACGGCCCTCGAGTTTGCCCGCCGCGGCGGGAACCCGGCGGACCGGCCGACGCTCACGGCTGATGGCTTCGATGACATAAACCCGTGGAACCGGGCCTACAAGTACATGCTTGAACCGGGCCGGTCGCGCGACTTCTGGCACCATCCGAAATATGCCGAGATGCTCGCCGTTCAGCAGGAGGCTTTCACCTCCTACATGACCGGTCAGACGGCTGATCCGATGCAGGCGCTAAACTATGCGGCCTGCAACCAGCAGCAAATCCTGTTTGATGCTGGCTCGGCCGCACAGTCGCCCAGCCGCTCGTGCATCACGGCAACGCTGTAAGGGTGCCACTGCACCATCCTTGAGCCGAGGCGGGGCCTTTGTGGGCCTCGCCTCCCCTCGCGAAAGCTGGGCAAGGGTGGATCAATCGGGCGCAACCAACAGCACCCTCCGCCTTCCTCCCTGGCGGTGCGCGGTCTCCGAACCTACGGAACTGCGCATCGCTCAGCTCTCGACCCAAACAGAGCCCGACCCCCCTGTTTTTGGGAGACGCCAGGCGCTAGCCTGTCCTCCAGAAGGGCGCCGCGAGCGCCTTGCCGTTTTTAGGATTTTGCCTGCCCATGGCGCAGCCTTCCTCACTGCTCAATGACCGGCGCACCTTGGTGTTTGTGCTGTTGGCGCCGGTGCTGGCGTTTTTCATCGTCTTCAACACCATCCCGACCCTGTGGCTGCTAGGCCTGTCGTTTTACAACTATTCTTTGACGTCGGGCATGCCGCCGGAATTCGTCGGCTTCACCAACTTCGTCAACATCTTCTTCAACCGAAACGGCATCTGGAGCGACCTCTCGCGCACCTTCATCTTCGTGGCGTGCGCGGTCTCGCTTCAAACGCTGCTTGGCCTGATGCTCGGCTTCTTGTTCTGGGGCTCAAGGAACATGCCCGGGCGGCGCATCGCGCTGACGCTTCTGTTCACGCCGATGGTGTTGACGCCCGTCGCGACCGGCACCTTTTGGCGGTTCATTTATGACCCGACCTTCGGCGCTCTCAACGCGCTGATGGGCCTGTTCGGCGCCACCGAGCCCATCAACTTTCTCGGCGATCCAACCTTCGCCTACTGGGCCGTTCTGGCGGTGGACTGCTGGATGTGGACGCCGTTCATGACGCTGATGACCCTTGCGGCGCTCGGCTCAGTGCCAAAAGCAGAGCTTGAGGCGGCCGAGGTCGACCGGCTCACCTGGTTCGAACAGCTGCGCCTGATCGTCTGGCACCATGGCAAGTTCATCCTGATGCTCGGCATGCTCCTGCGGACCATCGACAGCTTCAAGACGCTCGATCTGATCATTCCCATGACCAATGGTGGCCCGGGCCAGCAGACGCGCCTGGTCGCGGTGGAGCTGAACAAGCAGGCGTTTCAGAGCTTCAATATGGGCTGGTCTTCAGCCTACGCGGTGCTGCTCTTGTTGATCTCCATCGCCATGACGTCGGTGTTCATCCACGTCCTCAATCTTCGCCGGCGAAGGGAGCGTTCGTAATGTCCGATCGTTTCAGGCGCGGTGCCTATTACACCCTGTTGTGGAGCGTCTCACTTCTGTTCTTCACACCGGTGGCATGGATCATCATGTCGTCGTTCAAGACCCGCGAGGAGATCTTGGCGACGCCGCCAACGCTGATCTTCACACCGACGCTCGACAATTACATCGAGCTGTTCACGCAGAACCAGAACTTCCTCCAGCAGCTTGGCAACTCGGTCGTCATGTCACTCAGCGCCGTTGTCATTGCCGTGCTGGTCTCGTTCCTCGCGGCGTTTTGCTTCTCGCGCTTCAAGCCCAAGGGGACGAACTTCTTGATGTTCATCCTCCTGTCGATCCGCATGCTGCCGGGGCCAGCGGTTATCCTGCCCGTATTCCTGATGTTCGCGAACTTCGGTTGGAAGGATCAGCACATTCCGCTTGTGCTGTTCTACGCGATGTTCTCGATCCCATTCTCCGTATGGATCCTCAAGGGGTTCCTCGATGGTGTGTCGGTGCGGTTCGACGAGACCGGCCTCGCCAATGGTGGGTCCTGGTTCCACGTCATCTTCAAGGTGGTGCTGCCGCAGGTGAAGCCAGGGCTGATCGCCGCCTTCATCTTCAACCTGATTTTCGTGTGGAACGAGTTTCTGTTTAACTTCGTCATTGGCGGCGTGCAGACGCAGAACATTCCTTACGCCCTGGCGGTCGGAACCTATTCCGATGGCGGCCTCAATTGGACGTTCATCGCGGCGCTGACCTCGATCTACATTCTGCCGCCGGTTGCCTTCATCTACCTGTTCCAGAAATACCTTCTGGCCGGCATGACCTTCGGCACCGTGCGGGGTGAAGTGTAATGGCGCGCGTTCAGAAGACCTTCCAGGAGCGCGCGGAAAGCCTGCTGATCGTCGGCATGGTCGTGGG
This sequence comes from Devosiaceae bacterium MH13, assembly GCA_019192585.1. GTDB lineage: Bacteria > Pseudomonadota > Alphaproteobacteria > Rhizobiales > MH13 > MH13. The sequence goes on along the minus strand of JAHCMG010000249.1, from coordinate 3,593 downwards.
CATTGCGCTCATCGCCTTCACGCCGCTGCAGTTTTTCGAGTTCATCCAACTGGGCCTTGTCGTCCTGGTGGCGTGCACCTTCTTGCAAATCGCTGTGGGCAACATTCCGCGCGACATCCCCTGGCGCCAAGGCCTGGTGAGGATCGCGATCATCCTGTGCATCGTGGTTGTTGTGTTCGGTATCGGCATCGCCCTTGTGCCCGTGCTCAGCCAGTTGGGGCGCTAATGTCGATTTCTGTCACTGGGCTTACCAAGAGCTACGGCTCGAACACGGTTCTCGATGGCCTGGACCTCGCGGTCGAAGAGGGCAGCTTCACGGTCATGTGCGGTCCGACGGGCTCGGGCAAATCCGTGCTGCTGCGCCTGCTTGTCGGCCTTGAAGCGCCAGACGCGGGTAGCATGACCCTCAATGGCGTCGACATCACCAGCACGCGGGCGGCTGAGCGCGCGGTGGGCTATGTGCCGCAAAGCTTTGCGCTCTACCCGCACCTCTCCGTGAAGGCGAACATTGGCTATCCGCTCAAACTCGCCAAGCGCCCCTCTTCCGAGATTGCGAAGCGGGTGGATTGGGCAGCTGGCGTTCTGGCGATCACGCACCTGCTTGATAAGACGCCAGACCAGCTGTCGGGCGGTGAAAAACAGCGGACCGCCGTGGCGCGCGGCCTTCTGAAGGAGACCGATATCTTCCTTCTCGATGATCCGCTCGTGGGCCTCGATTACAAACTGCGCGAGCGGCTGATGGACGAGTTGAAATCCATTCAGCAGGACCTCAAAGCGACCTTCTTGTACACGACATCCGACAGCCTTGAGGCGCTGACAATGGCCGAGAAGCTGATGGTTCTCGACAATGGCGCAGTCATCCAAAAGGGCGATGTGTTTGATGTCTATCGCAGCCCGGCCCATCGCCGGGCGATGGAACTGGTCGGCTTCCCCAAGGCCAATGTCTTGCCGGTCTTGCGTGACGGCGGCGCCGTGCAAGCGGGCCCGTTTAAGCTCGATAGCGCCCCCGAAGGCGCGGCCTTTGTCGGCCTGCGCCCCGAAGCGCTACAGATCACCGAGACCGCAGATGGGCTCTCAACGAAAGCCCAGGTGCAGCTGATCGAAGAGCTTGGCGGCGAGGAGGTTGTCTACCTACAGGCCGTTGGCCATGGGCTCACGATGGCGCTGGCGGGAGACGGCGCGAACGGAACCGCGGAAGGCGATGACGTGGTTGTCCGTGTCGATCCGACGGCCTTCGTGTTCTTCGATGGAGACACCGGCAACCGCCTTGCCGCTGACACGCACGTGAAGGCGGCGGCGCAATGAGCGATACCGGGATTGTAATCGATGGCGTGACCAAGCGCTTTGGCAGCTTCACCGCCGTCGACAATCTGAACATCACCTTTGCCGATGGCGAGACGGCTTGCCTTTTGGGCCCATCGGGCTGCGGCAAGACCACCTTGATGCGGATGATCGCCGGCCTTGAGACCCCTACCGAAGGCCGCATCATCATCGATGGGCGGGACGTGACCGATCTGCGGCCACGCCGGCGGAACATCGGCATGGTGTTCCAATACCCGGTTATGTACCAGACGCTGTCGGTGCGCGAGAACATCGCGCTGCCGCTGAAACGCGATCGCAATCTGTCAGCTTCTGACCGCACGAAACGGGTCGATGAAGTGCTCGAGGTCATCGACCTCGTCGATCGAGCCGACACCTATATCGACGAGCTCGACGCCGGCTCCCGCCAGAAAGTTGCCGTTGGCCGCTCCGTGGCGCGTCAGACCAAGGTTGTTCTGTTTGACGAGCCGACCACGAACGTTGAGGTCAACGCGAAGCTCACGCTGATCAGAACCTTCAAAGAGATCAGCCGCCGTCTCAAGCAGACGGCCATCTACGTCACGCACGATCAGACCGAGGCGATGACACTCGCCGATCGGATCGCGCTGATGAAGGATGGCAGCATCATCCAGTATGATGGCCCGACGGCCCTTTACCAGAAGCCAGCCAGCGAGTTTGGCGGGTGGTTCCTTGGCAACCCGGGGATGAACTTCATCCCCGCTGAGCGGACCGCGGCTGGCCTTGCGTCGCCGCTGCTCAGCTCTCCCCTTGCGGCGCCCGACGCCCTCGGTAGCGGCACGGTGCGCCTGGGCATTCGCCCCGAGCAGCTCGACGCGCGGGCGGAACCGTTTGAGGGGTCCGTCGAAGCGAAGGTGGAAGACTGCATCGTCGGGATCGCTGGGCAGCTCCTGGCTCGGCTGTCGGTTGCCGGCGAGACGGTGAAGCTCAAGACAGGCGCGCTGCCATCCATGCGTGCCCAGGACACAATTCATATTGGGTTCCCCGCAGACGAACTGCTGGTCTTTGAAGACGGCGTTCGGGTCCCCTAAGGAGGTAGGCAAACATGGCGCACGATGTTTCGGTCGTCGGGCTGTACATTCTCGATGTTCTGGGATGCCCGGTCACGAAGATCCCCGATGGTGGCAACGTGGAGTTCATCGATGAGATCCGCCTGACGGTCGCCGGAACGGCCGGCGGCACGGTCGTCGATACCGCCAAACTGGGCCTCAAGAGCCTGGCCGTCGGCGCGGTGGGCAATGACGAGAAAGCCGACTGGGTGATCTCCACGCTTGATGGGTTCGGCATCGACACATCGACCATGCAGCGTCTCGAAGGCGTGCCGACGTCCGCCACCATTCTCAACGTGCGGCCAAACGGCGAGCGCCCTGCCCTGCATATGCGCGGCGCGTCGGACCATTTCGATCTGCCGCCGGCCGTGTATGAGAAAGTGTTCGAAGCACCGATCGTGCACCTCGGCGGCACGGGCCTTTTACGCAAACTCGATGGTGAACCGAGCCGCGTGCTCCTCGAAGAAGCCAAGAAGCGCGGCTGCACGACCACGTTCGACCTGATCGCCGCGACGGCTGAGACGGCCGCCATCGTCGATCCGATGCTGCCCTTTATCGACTATTTCATGCCCTCCATCGAAGAGGCGATGGACATGTCGGGCTGCACGACGCCGCAGGACTGCGCGGACCATTACCTCGCCCGTGGAGCCACGTGTTGCGTGTTCACACTGGGCGGCGATGGCGCCTACTACGCCCATGCCGACGGCACCCGGCTGCACAAGCCCGCTTATGAGATTGATGTGGTCGACACCACCGGCTGCGGCGACGCGTTCGACGCGGGCTTCATCACCGCGCTGCATCACAAAATGGCCCCCGAAGAGGCGCTTGCCTTCGCGCAAGCCTCAGCGGCCTTGGTGGCCAGTGGCCTCGGTTCGGATGCGGGCATTGTTTCGTTTGAAGATACGCTCGAGCGGATGCGCGGCTTCAAGATCAAGCCCTAAGGCCAGCAAAAGCTGCACTCACGCAGCCATCTGCCTGGGCAAACAAGAAAGGGCCGCGCAAACCACTGCGCGGCCCTTCTTCTGTTCGTGGGTGACGCTCTTAAGCGGCGGCCACTGCCCGTCCGGCCATCACCTTCACAAGGTGGGCGCGGTACTCGGCCGAGCCATGAATGTCGCTGAGCATGCCATCCGTCGCGACGTCGACGCCCTCCGTCGCCGAGGCGCTGAAGTTCGCGTTGAGCGCTGCTTCGAGCCCGGCATGGCG
>JAHCMG010000248.1 GCA_019192585.1 Devosiaceae bacterium MH13 | reverse complement strand
TCAACGTGCAAGCCGCTTACGACCCCCGCGTCGCGGAATACGATGAGGCTTGGAAGGCGGAGTAAGGTCGATGGCACGGTTCGCTAGACGAGCCGCGGAAGCATTATTGTTAGGCGTGTTGGGGCTACAGCTGGAAAAGGGTACCGCAATGCGGCAAGGAAAGCTATTGGCCGTCCCCTCGAAAGAAGGGCCTGACGACACCATGCCAGAAGATAGACCCAATTCCACTTAGGAATAGAACCAAAATTGGCACTTGAAACCACAGCTCCCAACGCTCTGGAACAGCAAAGGTGCTACTTATCAGCGCTATTGCCACCGCCGATACGGCACCACCTAAAACCAGTGGGCGGGAACCAGACCGTAAAACAAGTGTTGTTACAACGTCTGGAAGCTTAGGATTGTCGTTGGAACTCACGAGCCGCTCTTTCAATCCAAATCAAAGCGGCTATGAAGCCACTAGCCAGCGCAAAAGCACCAAGGATCGAAACTGCACGGTTCTCGAAAACTACCGCTGCCGCCGATAGGCAAAAACTTAACAAAAAAATCGAAACCATAGCCCAAAAGCAGCGATGTACAGCGCTGCTAAACACGGGCCCATCGTTTTCCTCTTTTTGCATGGCCTCACGCGCTGCAGACAGTTCAACAATCTCTGCAACGATGTTAGCCGACGTACCCTTGCTCAGGGGTAAATCATGCAAACGATATGATCCGGGCGTGTCGAGGTTGTAGTGCGTGTTGGTCCAAGTTGCGGACGAATCGTCTATAGGCTGTGGAGAGGAACTAAACGTCATTTACTTTCCTCGAATTGGTTAAGTGCCTCTTCTAAATATCCTATTAGGTTGCGCAACTCATCGGGGTCAAGATGTAGTGCACCATGCACAGTTCGAACGAGCCCATCTTTGCCGGTTATCGAATGCTTCACGGATCCATCTTCTTCTTCAGAGATTATGTGCTCGGTAGGGATCACCATCCTCTCGGTGAACGGACAAATAACTATGTGCCCCTCTTCACTCACACCTGAGTAGATACCGTGAAGGGGAGCCTCAAAGAAGTAAGGCGCCTTGACATAGTTGAATGTTCGCATCTTGAAACGTACCTCTAAGACACCGCAAGAAATGTTCTTCAGCGTCTACGATTGAATTGGATCAGAACTAAGCCGCGCTTCGGTCGCGTGGAAAGGTTAACAAACAGCCCCCCTCTTGGCGAATCAATCTGGAGAAAGTGCCATGGGGCAAATCCACTGGCATGTATGAGAGACTGCCAACCTAAGCCGCCAGCTCTCCATTGTCGTTGCCGGTGCCCTCACTCCCGCTGTGGCCCGTGGCCACCTCAAAGATCAGCCGGTCCGCGCCGTTCTCGAACTTGCCGCCGGTTACGCGCACGGTGTCACCGTCCTTGACGTCGCCGGAGAGAATCTTCTCGGCCAGCGGGTCCTGGACTTCCTTCTGGATCACGCGCTTGAGGGGACGCGCGCCATAGGCGGGGTCATAGCCCTTGTCGGCGAGCCATTCGCGCGCTGACGGCTCAAGGTCGACCACGATTTTGCGATCCTCCAGAAGCGCGTGCAGCCGCGCCAGCTGGATGTCGACAATCGCGCCCATCTCCGAGCGTTTCAGCCGCTCGAACAGCACCACCTCATCGATCCGGTTGAGGAACTCGGGCCGGAAGTGCCCGCGCACCATCTCCATCACGTTGTTGCGCACGGCTGCGAAATCATCGCTTTCGCTCGCGGCAACAAGGAACTCGGACCCAAGGTTCGAAGTCATGATGATGAGCGTGTTTTTGAAATCGACCGTGCGGCCCTGACCGTCGGTCAGACGGCCATCGTCGAGCACCTGCAGGAGCACGTTGAAGACATCCGGGTGCGCCTTTTCGACCTCATCGAAGAGCAGCACCTGATAGGGTCGGCGGCGGACCGATTCCGTCAGCACCCCACCCTCATCATAGCCGACATAGCCCGGAGGCGCGCCGATCAGCCGGGCGACCGCATGCTTCTCCATGAACTCCGACATATCGAGCCGCACCATCGCCTGCTCATCGTCGAACAGGAAGTTCGCGAGCGCCTTGGTCAGCTCGGTCTTGCCGACGCCGGTGGGGCCAAGGAACAGGAACGAGCCAAGCGGTCGGTTCGGGTCCTGCAGACCCGCGCGGGCGCGGCGCACGGCGGTCGAGACAGCATGCACGGCCTCCGCCTGCCCCACCACACGGCGGGCCAGCTCGTCTTCCATCCGCAGAAGCTTGTCGCGCTCGCCTTCGAGCATCTTGTCGACGGGCACGCCGGTCCAGCGGCTGACCACATGGGCGATCATGTCCGGCGTCACGGCCTCTTCGACCATGTCGTCCTGCTCACCAGCGAGCTCAGCCGCTTCCAGCGCCTTCTCAAGGTCCGGGATGCGGCCATAAGCCAGCTCACCGGCCTTGGCGAGGTCGCCCTGGCGCTGCGCCAGCTCCAGCTCCGTGCGCGCTGCGTCCAGCTGCTCCTTGATGGTGTTGGCGTCGGCAAGCTTGTCCTTTTCGGCCTGCCAGCGGGCGGTCATTTCGGCGGACTTCTGCTCAAGATCGGCAAGCTCCGCTTCGAGCTTTTCAAGCCGGTCCTTGGAGGCTTGGTCGGTCTCTTTTTTCAGCGCCTCGCGCTCGATCTTAAGCTGAATGACCCGCCGGTCGAGCTCATCAAGCTCCTCGGGCTTACTATCCACCTGCATCCGCAGCCGCGAGGAGGCTTCGTCCACCAAATCGATGGCCTTGTCCGGCAGGAAACGGTCGGTGATGTAGCGGTTCGAGAGCGCCGCCGCCGACACGATCGCGCTGTCGAGAATGCGCACACCGTGGTGCAGCTCATACTTCTCTTTTAGGCCGCGCAGGATCGAGACGGTGTCTTCCACCGTCGGCTCACTGACCATGACGGGCTGGAACCGGCGGGCGAGCGCCGCGTCTTTTTCGACATGCTTGCGATACTCATCGAGCGTCGTCGCGCCGACGCAGTGCAGCTCACCGCGCGCAAGAGCAGGCTTCAAAAGGTTCGAGGCATCCATCGCGCCATCGGCTTTTCCGGCGCCCACGAGCGTGTGCATCTCGTCAATAAACAGGATGATGCCGCCCGCCGCCGCTTCGATCTCTGACAGCACGGCCTTAAGGCGCTCCTCGAACTCGCCGCGGAACTTCGCGCCGGCGATCAGCGCGCCCATGTCGAGCGCCATCAGTTGCTTGTCGCGCAGGCTTTCGGGCACATCGCCATTGACGATGCGCAGGGCCAAACCTTCGGCGATGGCGGTCTTACCAACGCCGGGTTCACCGATCAGCACGGGGTTGTTCTTGGTGCGCCGCGAGAGCACTTGGATCGTCCGGCGGATCTCCTCGTCGCGCCCGATCACAGGGTCGAGCTTGCCGTCGCGCGCCACCTCGGTGAGGTCGCGTGCATACTTTTTCAGCGCTTCATAGCCCTCTTCGGCAGTGGCCGAATTGGCGGCGCGGCCCTGGCGGATATCTTCGATGGCGGCGTTCAGGCTCTGCGGCGTCACGCCACCCGCTTTCAGCGCCTTGCCAGCATCGGACTTGGCATCGAGCGCCAAGGCCAGCAAGAGCCGCTCGACGGTCACATAGCTGTCGCCGGCCTTCTGCGCCGCCTCATCGGCGGCGGCAAAGACCCGCGCCATCGCAGGGTCCATGTACAGCTGCCCATTGCCGCCCTCGACTGAAGGCTGGCCGGCCAGAACCTGCGCATTGTGCTGGCGCACCGCATCCGGCTTGCCGCCAGCAGCCTCGATAAGCCGGGCAGCAAAGCCCTCCTTGTCGTCGAGTAAAGCCTTCAACAGGTGATCGGGCAGAAACCGCTGATGCCCCTTGGCCAGCGCACCCGTCTGCGCAGCCTGTAAGAAGCCCTTGGCGCGCTCGGTATAATTGTCCAAATTCATATCCATCCTCCATGGGAGCCGCCCCGCGCGCGTGCGCCAAAACGCTCCGATCATCAAAGGGCCGGAGCTCTTCAAGCCTCCGGTGTCAGGAGCCGGACCCGCACATGCAGCGCCCGGCGTCGCAGGGGATATGGGGATCGCGAAAAGCGGTTTGAAGGGACAGCGTTGCGCGGGGCCTCACAGCTCCTCTTCGATCGCTTCAAGGATCGCAAACCGCAGGCGGCCACTGCCACCGGGGAGCGCGATGACAAACCGCACCAGCCCGTTCTGCCGCGTACGGGCATAACCCGCGAGCGTGCTGACGCTGTCGAGCGTGCCGGTTTTGTAGCGAGAGCCGCGGGGCGACGCGTCCATCAGCTCCGCATAAGGCGCAAACTGCACGAGCAGCGCCGCGAGCCCCTGCGCGGTCATCCGGTTCTGGCGGCTGATGCCCGAGCCTTCCACCATGCTGACCGCGCCGCGCAGACCCCGCGTTTCAAGCAATGCGGCAAGCGTGGCCTGAGAGCGCTCGAGGCTGACAGGGCTGCCGCCAACTCCGACGCCCGCCTGCAGGAAGATCTGGTTGGCGATGTAATTGTTCGAAAAATCGAGCATCACCCTCACGATCTGCGACAGCGGACGTGATTGGCGGTGGACGTAAACCGGCTGGAGGCCCGCCGGTGTGGCGCCAAGCGACAGCGGTCCGCGCACATCACTGCCCGCTTGGCGGATGAAGGCAACCAGCAACTCCCCGGCATAGAGCGCCGCTAGGCTCGGGTCCTGCTGCGCCAAGCTGATGCGCGATTGGCCATTCGGCGCCCGCTGCCGGAACTGACTGATGGCCAGCGGCGTGATCGGCGTTTGGGGTTCCGCCGATCGCACACTGTCGCCACTGCGCACCGCGTGGATCGTGTTGAAGTTTGCGGCAAGCGCGGCGTTCAACGCGTTATAGGCTTCACTGTCTCCGACAATGCCAGGGATGGTGATGGCGCTTGGGAAGTGGCTGGTATCGAGCACCATGGCCGAAAAGGGCGCGGTGCCCGCTGCCGCGACAAGCCGCTGCGCGATAACCGCCAGCTCCTCGGAGACCAAAAACGGATCCCCGCCCCCGCGCACGTAAAGCACCCGGTTTGCGTCGACAAAGAAGCGGGTCTCGAAGCGGTACTCAGGCCCCAAAACCTCCATCGCCATCCAGGCGGTCGCGATCTTGGCGACCGATGCCGGCACGAAGGGCTGGTCGGCGTTCTGCGAGACCAGCGTCTCGCCGTCCTCGCCCACCACATGCACCAAGCCGCCCGGGGCCAGCGCGCGAATGGTCTCCGCGATGGTGGCGGCCGCGGGGGAGGCGGACCAGGCGAACAGGACGATGAGGCCGATCAGGCGAAGCACGCGTCGCTCCCTTTACGCTGCCGCGAATCGTATTGCGCTCACGGTGCCACTTCACACCGGCCCTTGCGAGGGTCAGGCCTCCGATCGGCGCAACCTTTTACCCGCACGCCAAAGCTGCCAAGGTGCGCCGTAAGACATCAACGCCCCCGGGAACAGCCCAGCCATGTACGCCGCCACGAAGATTGTCGTCATCACCGAGCGCTCGATCCTCGATGGCATCGCCGAGCTTCTCGAAGAGCATGGCGCGACCGGCTACACCTACACAGCGGCCGGCGGCAAAGGCAGCCGTGGCAAGCGCCGCATCGACCGAGCCCCGCAAGTGGCGGGCGTGCTGGAGAACGTGAAAATCGAGGTGATCGTCCCCGATCATGACGTCGCCGAGCGCATCACGGAAGCGGTGGTCGAAGCCTATTTCGACAATTATTCCGGCATCACCTATGTCGAGCCGGTCGAGATTTTGCGGCCAGGCAAGTTCAAGGTCTGAACGCTGCGCTGCCCGCCGTCAGAACACCATGTCTGCAAGCGCCACGAAGAACGGAATGCCCAAGCCAATCGCGATGGGCGTGCCGACGCTTGTCGACGAGCCAATATAGCTCGACGGGTTCGCGCTGGGGATGCCCGCGCGCAAGGTTGGCGGCCCGGATATGTCCTACGATGAGCTGGCCAGAACCGCGAGCAGGATCACACCGCCAGGGCTAAACCCGGTGGCGAGATGGATCAGATAGCCAAACCCAAACGCCAGAAGACCATGCACCAGCGGCATGATAGCCGCGTAGACTGCGTACCATTGCGCGACCCGGCGCAGCTCATTGAGCCGCTGCCACGCCTCCATGCCCATGATCAACATCAGGACGGACAAAAGCCCCCTGAACAGCGGGTCATAAAACGTGTCGAACACGCGCCCGGGATTGGTGAACAGGCCCAGCAGCAGACCCAGAATGAGCGCCGAAAGCGCTGACCCCTGAAGGCTGTCCTTCACGATCGCCCAGACGCTTAGCCGCTTTCCCTTCGACTTGCCCTCTTTCTCGGCATGAAGCCGCGCGAGCACAATCGCGAGCACCAGCGCGGGGATGTCCATAAAGGGATAAAGCGCCGGCACCCACGCTTCGTACGTGATGCCGTCTTGCTCCAGCAGCACCATCGCCGCGCCGAGCGTTGAGGCGCTCACAGCGCCAAACAGGCCCGCGGTCGCGATGGCGTCATCGCGCCGGATACCCGGCAACCGCGCCAGCGTGATGAGCCCCAAAAGCACGATCCCGGCGCCCAAACCGGTGGCCGCAAGCGCAGGCAGGATCATGTCGGCAAGGTTTGCTTCGCGGATCTCCATGCCGCCATTGAGGCCGATGCGCATCAGCAGCATGAAGACGGCGAACTTGTAGATCGCATCGGGAATGACGAGCTTGGAGCCAGACGCCGCGAGCAGCACGCCACCGATCAAGAAGGCAAGCGTGGGCGACTGAAACTGGCTGACCACACGCAGGCCGAATTCGGCAACAACCTCCACGGTCCCCTCACCTGCGCTTGTTGGTCATGGGTTAGCAGCT
>JAHCMG010000247.1 GCA_019192585.1 Devosiaceae bacterium MH13 | reverse complement strand
CGTCACGGCGATCATTCGCAAGCAAGGCACGGGCATAGCCCTGGACTGAGCGAAGCGCGCCGCCATCGGCGGAATAGACACGCTCCATGTCCAACAGCGCGCCCTCGGCGTCGCCGGCCGCCAGGCGGATCAGGCCGGAATGATAGGACGCGTAGAACTGCACCCAAGCGGGACCATCGAGCGCCCCGAGGTTGTCGAGCGCTTGCTCGGTCTCATCGGCGCCATAGAGCGCCCAGGCCTCGACAAGGGCTGCGACCAGCTCGCCGAACCCGTCGGTCTCATGGGCTTCAAGCTCACGCAGCGCCGCGCGGTAAGACCGCTGGCGGATGGCATCGAGCGCCGTCGTCAGCCGCGACAGGCCCCGGTCACCGGACGCGACCAGGACGGAGGCCAAATCAAGCGCGCCGGTGGTCCGGCCATCGGCCAGTTCCATTGTGAAGGCGCTTTGGAGGAAGCGGTCGGACGTGGGATCGAGCTCATACATCCGCCGGTAGAAATCTGCCGCGCGGGGGATGTCGCGCTCGGTCTCCGCCAAGGTTGCCGCCAGAAACAGACCCGACAGAGAGGGCGCTTCTTGGGCGGCCACGGGCGGCGCGAGCGCTTCATCATCCTGGGTGTCGATCGCAATGGTGTCCGCGAACGCCGCTGAGAGCATCAGCGTTGCAAGCGACGTCGAGACGAAACCTAAGCGAAGCATTCGGAACATACGGGAGCCCTGCACACGTGGTGGCGAAACAAATCAAGCCGACCTGTCGGGTGCAACCATGGCTTTTTCCCGGCAGGGGCACAAGCGGCTAGAACACCGCATGCTCACGGCGGTCGAGCTGGACGTCTCCGCGGGCGAGCTGGCCGTAAAACTCGGCCAGCGTGTCGGTGCCGAACTCGGGGGTCTGATCAGGGTCGTAGCGGCCCCGCGCCTCGTCCCACACCAGCATGGATTCGGTGGCGTAATAGCGCCCGATCCGCGCCAGTTCGGCCTTTTTTGCCAAGCCTGGCGCGAGCTTTCCAGCCACCGAAAGCGCCGCGATGATGCCATCGAGCAGCGCAACCGGCACGTGCTTGAACTTGGGCTCAAGGCCCAGCGCGGCGAACAGGGCTTCGCCTTGCTCGCGCGGTGTCAGGGCCGGGCCCGGCCCACCGATGGGAAGGATCGCGTTCATCTGTGCGCCCTCGTCCAGGCACCCGACGATAAAGCGCGCCAGGTCCCCATCGGAGATCGGCTTGCAGGCCGTCAGCGCCCCATCCCCGAACAGGAGGAAGGGTTTGCCCGCCCGCAGGCGCCCGATCTGACCGGACAGGGATTTGAAGAACGCCGTGGGCCGAACGATGGCATAGCGCAGTCCCGAGGCTTGCAGCTCAGCCTCGAAGGAGAGCTTCGCTTCCTGAAAGGCCAGCAGCGGCTTCTGCACGCATATCGCCGACAGAAGGACCATCATCGGCACCCCTGCCCGCTTGGCGGCATCGAGCACGGCGCTGTTGGCCCGGTGATCGATGGCCCAGACATCATCGGGTGCACCCGTCCGCGAGGCGAGGCACGAGATGACAGCGTCGGCCCGCGCACCCGCAAACACCGCGTTGAGCGATGCCGCATCGGTCACATCGGCTTCAGCGATGCGCGCGCCGCCAAGCTTGAACGGTGAGCCCGGCCGGACGATGCAGATGGCCTTGTGCCCGGACCCGACAAGCTCGGCGGCGACCGCTCGGCCAATGGTGCCGGTCGCGCCGACGAGAACGACGGTCTTTTGCGCGGCCACGTGCTAGCCCGCTACATGTTGGGATAGTTCGGGCCGCCGCCACCCTCTGGCACTTGCCAGACGATGTTTTGGTTGGGGTCTTTGATGTCGCAGGTTTTGCAGTGAACGCAGTTCTGCGCGTTGATCTGGAACCGCTGGTCGCCGTCACCATCCTCAACCCATTCGTACACGCCAGCCGGGCAGTAGCGCTGCGAGGGCCCATCGAATTGGCCCAGCTCGCTGGTGCGTTGCAGCCGACCATCGATGACATGCAGATGCACCGGCTGGTCTTCCTCATGGTTGGTGTTCGACAGAAACACCGAGGACAGGCGGTCAAAGGTCAGTTTGCCATCGGGCTTGGGATAGCTGATCGGCTTGGCCGCATACTCTTGAACGGTGGCTTCATGATCGGCTTTGCCGTGCGGCAAGGTGCCCATGAAGGAAAAGCCGAGCTTGGAACTCGTCCACATATCGAGCCCCCCGAGCATGACCCCCAGCCGTGTGCCGTGCTTCGACCAGAGCGGTTTGACGTTGCGGACCGGCTCCAGGTCGCGGCCAATTGCGCTGCTGCGCCAACCGTCCTCATAGGCGTCGAGCGTGTCACCTGCGCGGCCCTCGGCCAGCGCATCGCCAACCGCGTCCGCCGCTTGGATGCCCGAGAGCACCGCGTTGTGGGAGCCCTTGATGCGCGGCACGTTGACGAAGCCCGCCGAACAGCCCAGCAGCGCCCCGCCCGGGAAGACCAGTTTGGGCACCGACTGCCAGCCACCCTCGGAGATCGCCCGCGCGCCATAGGCGAGGCGGCGGCCGCCTTCAAAGGTCGGTGAGACCATCGGGTGGGTCTTGAAGCGCTGAAACTCTTCGAACGGAGAGAGATGCGGGTTCTTGTAGTTGAGGTGGACGACAAAGCCGACAGCGACCTGATTGTCCTCGAGATGGTAGAGGAACGATCCGCCACCCGTCCCATTGTCCAAGGGCCAGCCAAAGGCGTGTTCAACACGGCCGGGATGGTGGTTCTCCGGTTTGACTTCCCAAAGCTCTTTGAGGCCGAGGCCATATTTCTGCGGCTCGACGCCCTCGTCGAGGCCGTAGCGGGCGATGGCTTGTTTCGATAGCGAGCCACGAACCCCTTCGGCCAGCAATACATATTTGCCGTGCAGCTCCATGCCCGGCGTATAGGCGTCGTTTGGCTCGCCATCGCGGCCAACGCCCATGTCTCCGGTGGCAACGCCATAGACGGTGCCCTTGTCATCGGTCAGCAGTTCGGCTGCGGCAAAACCCGGATAGATTTCGACTTCAAGCGCTTCGGCCTTCTCGGCCAACCAGCGGCACACGTTGCCAAGCGACGCGATATAATTGCCGTGGTTGTTCATCAGCGGCGGCATGAAGGCGTTGGGCAGCCTGACCCCCCCGCTCGGGCCGAGATAGTAGAAGCGGTCCTCTGCCACAGCGGTTTTGAGCGGATGGTCCGGGTCCTCGCGCCACTCAGGCAGCAGCGTGTCCAGGCCCACCGGATCAATCACGGCGCCAGAGAGAATATGCGCGCCCACTTCGGCGCCTTTTTCGAGCACGACGACGGAGGTTTCGGGGTTGCGCTGCTTCAAGCGGATGGCGGCCGCAAGGCCCGCCGGCCCGGCGCCGACGATCACAACATCGAAGGCCATGCTCTCGCGTTCGCTGCTCATTGTGGACCGATCCCTCCCTGCCTTTTTGGGGGTGCCACCCACAGTGCTGCACCGCACACTTTTGCGCGCCGCCTTTGTTTCCGTATAAAGCGGCACGGTCAATTGTCTTTAAGGTTCGGTGCCCGGTGGCGCAATCTGCACACGACAGCCAAGCCCTTGCGGCGCTGCTCGCCTATTACCGCGAGGCGGGGGTGGACTGGGTGCTAGAAGATGCGCCGGTGGACCGGTTTGCCGCCGCGCAAGAGGCTACCGAACGGGCCGCAGCGGCGGAGACGGCCATGCAGGCCCCGCCGGTAGAAGCGCCGGCTCAGCCTGTGCAAGCCGCAGCGCCGCCGGTACCAGCGCCGGCAACACGGTCAGCGCCCGCGGAGCTTGGCGGGAGCGCACACCATGGGCTGGCCGAGGCGCAAGCACTGGCGGATGCCGCGAATTCGCTCGACGCTTTGCGGTCGGCGCTGGAAGGCTTCGATGGTTGCGCCCTCAAACGCACGGCACGCCAGGCGGTGTTCGCCGATGGCAACCCAGACGCTGACCTGATGCTGATCGGCGAAGCCCCTGGCCGCGAAGAGGATGCGCGCGGCCTGCCTTTTGTCGGCCGCTCAGGGCAGCTGCTCGACCGGATGCTGGCGGCCATCGGCCTTGATCGCAGCGCGGTGTATATCGGCAACGTCATCTATTGGCGGCCGCCGGGCAACCGGACCCCGACGCCCGACGAGCGCGCGCTGTGCGAACCCTTCATTCGCCGGCAGATTGAACTGGCAGCGCCCAAGGTGTTGATGACGCTTGGGGGCTCTGCCCTGTCTAGCCTGTTCGGTATCCAAGGCATCATGAAGACGCGGGGGCAGCAGTTGACCTACACGCATGGCGGCCTGTCCATCCCAACGATCCCGACGCTGCATCCGGCGGCGCTGCTGCGCAACCCCGCCAACAAGCGGCTCGCCTGGCAGGATCTTCTGGCCTTTGACGCGCTGGCAAAAGAAAAAGGAGCGGGCCGCTATGGCGATTGACGAGAGCTTGCCCTTTATCGCGCTGGGGATCGCGGTTCTGACGGTGTCCGACACCCGCACGCTCGAAGATGACCGGTCGGGTGATACGCTGGTCAATCGCCTTGAAGGCGCGGGCCACCGGCTTGCAGGTCGCGCAATCGTGCCCGATGACATCCCGACCATTCAAAGCACAGTTAAAGGCTGGGTCGATGATGAGACGGTGGATGTGGTCATCACCACCGGCGGCACCGGCTTTACCGGGCGCGATGTGACGCCCGATGCGCTCGAACCACTGTTCGACAAGCGGATGGACGGATTCTCGACCCTGTTCCATCAGATCTCGTTTGAGAAAATCGGCACCTCAACGCTGCAATCGCGCGCGACGGCCGGGCTGATCGGCACCACCTTCGTCTTCTGCCTGCCGGGCTCGCCGGGCGCCTGCAAAGACGGTTGGGACGGTATTTTGGCGACTCAACTCGACTACCGGCACCGGCCTTGCAACTTTGTGGAAATCATGCCGCGCCTCGACGAGCACCTCAAACGCGGTGCGTCTTGAGGCCCGAGCATCCGCTTAAACTGACGCTTGCCCGGCGGGGACGCCGGCCTCGCTTTGCTCGTCCGCGGTATCACTAGGAAGGCTGAGCGGCTGGGCCAGGTGCGAACGGCTACGCAGGCGCAGCAGGTTGGGCACACGGAGCGCGGGATCGCCGGCCTGCCAATCGATCCGGCCGGCAAAACGGGTCTTGAGATCAGCGCGGCGAATAAGGATGCCCTGGCTGAGCCGCGCCGAAGACGCCAGCCGGTTGAGCGCCAAAACCGCCAGACGACGGCGCAGGTCGGCGCTTCCCTCTTCGGGCTCGTGCTCTGGCCGGAAACAGCCGGTCAACTTGCGGCGGGACGACCGCACCCGTTCTTGCCGCTCAACGAAGGTCAAGCTCTCTTCAAGCCAGCCCGCCGACAAAACCGTGCGCTGATCGAGCAGCAGCACCCACCCTCCCCGTGGCGCCGCCTCGAGCGCGTCCGCAAGCGGGTCGTGTGCCGCAGCAACCAGCGTGGCGCCGGCCGCATCGGCAATCAGCGCGGTCCCGTCTTGCGAGCCGAAATCGACAAAGGCCACATCGCGCACAAAGCCTTCCGCCGCGGCGCTGATGAGCGGGCGGAGCACTTCAAGCAGGACATGTTCGCCATTGTGGGTGCGGATGATGACGCTGAGCATTATGGCAAGCCTATCAGCGAGCTCTTGTATTGGCGAGTGAGCCGTTCTGGCAGGCTTAAGGCGCGATTTGTTCTTTTTTTGTTCTCATTGCAATGCTATGAGGTCGCCCTGACCGACGTCTGTTGTGCCGGAGTGCGTTATGGAGCCGAAGACCAACAAGCATCCCCAGAGCCATCGCGGTCGCGGCGCGCTGACCAATGCGTCGGGCCGGTTCGAGGCGTTTGCGCGCGTGCCAACGGATGATGGATGGGACTCGCTCGATGATCTGCCGCCGCTGAAGACAGAAATTGTCTCCGAAGCAGCGCGGCACATCATCACCCGCAACACGTCGCCCGATGTCGGCTTTGATCGCTCGATCAACCCCTACCGGGGGTGTGAGCATGGCTGCGTCTACTGCTTTGCCCGGCCAACGCATGCCTATATGGGCCTGTCGCCAGGGCTCGATTTTGAGACCCGGCTGTTCGCCAAGCCCAATGCGGCGAAGCTGCTGCGGGGCGAACTGTCAAAGCCCGGCTACAAGGCCAAGCCGATCGCGATTGGCACGAACACCGACCCTTATCAGCCGCTTGAGAAGACGCAGCGCATCATGCGGTCCTTGCTCGAGGTGCTCGCAGAGTTTCGCCATCCGGTTCTGATCACCACCAAGTCGGCCATGGTGGCGCGCGACCTCGATATTCTCTCCGACATGGCCAAGGATCGCCTCGCCCATGTGACCATGTCGGTGACGACGCTTGACCGCAAGCTCGCCCGCGTGATGGAGCCACGAGCCTCCACTCCGGCGCGGCGCCTGTCAGCCATGGCGGCCCTGCATGAAGCTGGCATCCCGGTGGGCGTCGCGGCCTCGCCGATGATCCCGGCCCTCAATGATCAGGAGCTCGAAGCGATCTTGACGGCGGGCCACAAGGCCGGAGCAACGAGTGCCAACTACATCGTCTTGCGGGTGCCGCTGGAGGTGCGCGATCTGTTCAAGCAATGGCTGTTTGAGCATTATCCCGACCGCTATCGTCATGTGCTTTCGCTGCTGCGCTCCATGCGCGGTGGCGCGGACTATGATGCGCGCTGGGGGGTGCGAATGACGGGCACGGGCCCCTATGCCGATGTGCTGGCCAAGCGCTTCAAGCTCGCGGTCAAGAAACTGGGGTTGAAAACCTCACGGCCATCCTTGCGAACTTCCGCGTTTCGCGGCCAAGCTGACCCCCATCGGCAGATGGATTTGTTCGGCGGCTGACAGCCGGCCAGCTTGGCGTCTCACCGATCTTGAAAGGAGACTGGTGTGGCGACAGCCCAGCGCGGCAGGCGCGGTCATTGGACGCCAAGGCGGACGCCCACCGGGCCAGACGCAACGCTGGAAGCGCAATGCCGCACGATGGGCTTTCGCACCGTATGCGGGGTCGATGAGGCCGGGCGCGGGCCGTTGGCCGGCCCCGTTGTGGCGGCGGCCGTCGTTCTTCCGTTCGGCGACGATGGCTCGGGCAATCTGACCTTGCCGCCGCGTTACGACGCGCTCAACGATTCCAAACAGCTCGCCGAGAGCACACGAGACGCTCTGTTCGAGCGGCTTTGCGAAGAGGCCGTCGTCTCGATTGCCAGCGTGTCGGCGCGGACAATCGATGACCGCAACATCCGCAAAGCGTCGCTCGATGCGATGCGGCGCGCGGTTCTTGGCCTGCAGGCCTGGGCAAGTTTCGCGCTGATCGATGGAACCGATGTACCCGAGGGTCTTCCATGCGCGGGTAATGCCATTGTTAAAGGCGACGGGCGTTCGGTCTCGATCGCAGCGGCCTCAATCTGCGCCAAGGTCGCGCGCGACCGGATGATGGTCGCTGCCGACCGCGCCTACCAAGGCTATGGCTTTGCCGCCCACAAAGGTTACGCGACGCCGACGCACAAAGCGGCCCTGGATGCACTCGGACCAAGCCCGATCCACCGGCTGACCTTTGCCCCCGTCCGCGCGGCCGCCATGCGCAGTTCAGGG
>JAHCMG010000246.1 GCA_019192585.1 Devosiaceae bacterium MH13 | reverse complement strand
ACTGATGCCCGAGAAGGCATCGGACCCGCCACACTGCAAGGCGAGCGCGAGATGTTTGAGCGGCTGCTCGGTGCGCTCGCAGGCATTGGCACGCTCGGCGAGTTCCCGCACAGCGGCAAGCCCTGCTTCGACGCTCGCCATCGTCCCGCCTTGGTTTTGGATGGTGAACGAGCGGAAGACGCCCTCCTCCGTCAGGCCGTATTGCTTTTTGAGCCGAGGCAGCTGGAAGACCTCGCACCCCAAGCCAACCAGCACGGCGCCGCCTATGTTGGCATTGGCAGCCGTGCCCCACACCGTGCGCTCCAAAAGCTCATAGCCAGGGCCGCTATCGGCCATCCCGCAGCCCGTGCCGTGGGTGAGCGCGACCGCGCCGTCGACATTGGGCAAATCGTCGAACAGGCCTCGACGTTCGGCCTCATCAGCGATCAGGTGCGCCACGGTTGCCGAACAGTTTACGCTGGTGATGACGGCGATCAGGTTGCGCGTGCCGACCTTGCCATTGCCCCGCGCATAGCCCCGGAAGGTTCGCCCGGCGAACTGCGATGCCTTGGATGGCGCGCGCCATCCTCCCGCCGAACCCGACGCGCCGTCGGCATGGCTTTGCACTCGCTCAAAAGCCAAGTTGTGCGTGTGCACATGGTCACCCGCCTCGATGGGGACCCGCGCGCGACCGATGAACTGGCCATATTTGAGAACTGGCGCACCCTCCGCCAGCGCGCGCAAAGCAACCTTGTGTCCCTTGGGCAGCCTTTGCTGCACCGTCACACCAAGAAGCTCGGTGCCGGGCTCGCAAACGGCGGTGACCACCGCCACATCGTCACCATCGCGCAGTATAATGGCGCGTGGCGCACCGTTCGCGTTTGCGGCTTGTTTTGTCGGTGTCATTCAAAGCTCTTCATTGCGTCACAGTGCGGCGCGCGCCGCGCGCTAACCGGCATAGTACGCGATCGTGGCGCGCGCGCCGTCCTGGCATAGCCTTTCGAGCGCGCGGACAACAGACGCCGTGAAACGGTCATCGCGCGGCAAATCTTCGCCAAAGACTGCGCGAAGGCCAAAAAAGCCCTCAGCGAGCCGCTTGGCATCAAACGCACCCTCCCCGCCAACGGGCACGCGGGCGGCGGCCGCGAGGTCTGCAAAGCGCTCAGCCATCGGGTCCTGCACCGTGTACGGCTCGCCGGAGCCCTCACGCCGGCCGGTCGCAAAACGCATCCAAGCTGCAACCCCCAGCGCGAGCCGATCGAAGGAGTGTCCGCCTGCAAGCCTATCGCGGACGGTGCCAAGCAGCCGCTGCGGCAGCTTTTGCGAGCCATCCATGGCGATCTGATAGGTCCGATGGCGAAGCGCGGGGTTGCTAAACCGGTGCAGCAGCGCATCGCGATAGGCGGGCAAATCGACACCATCGGGCATCGTAAGCGTCGGCATGACCTCTTCGGTCATCAGATCGTGGATGAGCGTGCGGAACGGCGCCTCAGCCATGGTGTCGGCCACGGTCTCGTCGCCCGCAAGCTGGCCTAGATAGGCCAGCGTTGAATGGCTGCCGTTGAGCATGCGCAGCTTCATCTTCTCAAACGGCTCGACATCGCGCGCCATGGTCACACCATGCGCGTCCCAAGGCGGACGCGCCAAGGGGAAATGATCTTCGACGACGAACTGCGAGAAAGGCTCGGTGAGCACCGGCCAGGCATCCTCCAAGCCGATATGCTTGGCGATCTCGGCTTTGTCGGCGTCCTGGGTCGCCGGGACGATCCGGTCGACCATCGTGGAGGGACAAGCCAGCGCCTCTTCCGCCCAGGCGACCAAATCCGGGTCCTTCAGGCCCGCATAGTCCAACAGCACCTGCCGCACGGTTGCCCCGTTGGACGGCAGGTTGTCGCAACACAGGATGGTGAAGGGGCCGAGGCCAGCGGCGCGACGCGCAACCAGCCCGGCCCACAGCCAGCCGATCGCCGACCGCGGATAGCCGCTTTCAGCGTCCGCACCGCAGGCCACATCATGGACGATATCAGGATGGGTGGCGTCCAGCCGGCCCGTCGCGGGATCGCGGCAATAGCCCTTCTCGGTCACCGTTAGCGAGACGATCTTCACGTCTGGCGACGCAAGACAGGCGATCAGTTTTGCGGGGTCGTCGGGCGCCACCACCAAGTCTTTAAGGGCGCCGAGAACCCTTGGCTCGAGCCCGGCCGCTGACTGAACGCCCATGGTGTAGAGGCCGTCTTGCGGCGCCAGCCCATCGCGCGTCGCCGGGGAGCGCAGGCTCACGCCGCAGATCCCCCACTCGGGGGTTTTGCTCAAACAGGCATCCACATAAGCGGCAAGGTGCGCCCGGTGAAACGCGCCCAGCCCAAGATGAACGATACCAATTGAGACCGCCGACCGATCATAGTCCGGCCGCCCAACCGAAGGGGCGAGCAAGCCCAAGCTGGCATCGCTCAGCCGCGTCATCAGTTGGCGCCGAACAGGTTCGGCAGGGTCATGGAAACCGCCGGAATGTAAGTAACCGCCAGAAGCGCCAAGATCAGCGCCAAATAGAACGGCCAGATCGATTTGAGCGTGTCTTCCATGCGGATCTTCGCCACAGCGCAGCCAACAAACAGCACAGAGCCGACCGGCGGCGTCACAAGGCCGATCCCCAGATTGATCATCAGCATGATGCCGAATTGAACCGGGTCCATGCCGAGGCCTTGCGCGATGGGCAGGAAGATCGGCGTTGTGATCACGATCAGCGGCGACATGTCCATGAAGGTGCCCAAGAGCAGCAAAATCACGTTGATGATCAGCAAGATCACGATGGGGTTGTCGGAGATCAGTTGGAGCGTGTCGAACAGCCTGGCAGGTACCTGCTCCAGGGCGAGGAGCCAGCCAAACGCGGCGGCCATACCGATCACCAACAGGACGATTGCGGTTGTCCGCACCGCCCCAAGGGTCGCGGTGATAAAGGCCTTCCAAGTCAACGAGCGGTAGACGAGCAGCGTCACCAAGATCGCGTAGATGACCGCGATGGCCGAGCTTTCCGTCGCCGTGAAAATGCCCGACAGCACGCCGCCCACGATGATGACCGCCGTCATGAGGCCCGGAACCGCCGCCACGAACGACACCGCAAGCGCCCTCCAGCCGGGAAACCGCTCAGCCGGATAGCCACGCCGAACCGCGATGACATAGGCGGCCGCCATCAACAAAAGCCCCGTCACGATGCCGGGTATGAAACCCGCCAGAAACAGGCTCGAGACCGACACGGTGCCGCCCGCGGCGATCGAATAGATGATCATGTTGTGGCTCGGCGGCACGGTCAGCCCAATGGTGGCCGAGGTAACGGTCACGTTGACCGAATAGTCGTCATCATAGCCG
>JAHCMG010000245.1 GCA_019192585.1 Devosiaceae bacterium MH13 | reverse complement strand
AAGGGGCCGCTGTGTCCTGTGGGATCTACAAAGGCACGCCGGTTCTCGATCTTGATTATCTGGAAGATTCGGCGGCTGAAACCGATGCCAACTTTGTCCTCACCGGTTCCGGTGGCCTCGTGGAAATTCAAGGGACGGCGGAAGGCGCGCCGTTCAGCGAAGATGAGCTTTCGGCGATGATGGTCCTTGCCAAGAAGGGCATCGGCGAGCTGATCGATCTGCAAGCGAAGACGGTTGGAGGCTAGCCGATGGTGGCGCTGCAAGGCTTTGGCGACCGTTTGCTGATCGCGAGCCACAATCGCGGCAAGATCGATGAGTTGCGGGCGCTTCTCGAGCCGGTCGGCATGCCGGTGACCTCGGCCGCAGACCTTGAATTGGACGTGCCCGACGAAACCGGCACCACGTTCGAGGAAAACGCGCTCATCAAGGCGCGCGCCGGCCATGCGGCGACCGGCATTGCGACGCTGTCGGACGATTCCGGCCTGTGCGTCGATGCGCTTGACGGGGACCCGGGGGTCTACACCGCCGATTGGGCCGGCCCGGAGCGCGACTTCGCCATGGCCATGCGGACCGTTGAAGAGAAGCTGCACGCGGCCGGCGCGACGACGCCGGAGCAGCGCACAGCGCGCTTTGTTGCCGTTTTGGGACTGATCCGAACCGACGGCACCGAAGTGACCTTTCGCGGCGAGGTGGAAGGCACGCTTGTTTGGCCGCCTCGCGGCGAAAAGGGCTTCGGCTACGACCCTGTGTTTCAGCCCGAAGGTTTCGACAAAACGTTCGGCGAGATGGCCGCCGACGAAAAACATGGCTGGACGCATGGCGGTGACAGCGGTCTGTCGCACCGGGCGCGGGCGTTTGAGAAGCTGTTCAACGCCATTGCCGCCGCCGGCCCCGCCATGCCGGATGACGGTGGCGCCGCTTGAGCGGGCCGGACCACGCTTTCGCACCGGTTGCCAGCGACGCAGAGGCGGGCTTCGGCATCTATGTGCACTGGCCGTTTTGCGCGGCCAAATGCCCCTATTGCGACTTTAACAGCCATGTCCGCGCCGCGCCCATCGACCAGCCGCGCTACGTGCGCGCCTTCGAAGCCGAGCTTCGCACGATGGCTCAGCGAACACCGGGCCGTCGGGTTTCGAGCATCTTCTTCGGCGGCGGCACGCCAAGCCTGATGGAGCCCTCCACCGTCGGGGCGATCCTGCGCTGCATTGAAGACCTGTGGGACGTCGAAGAGGGTGCCGAGGTGACCCTCGAAGCGAACCCGACAAGCGTCGAAGCGGACAGGTTTGCCGGCTTTCGGCGCGAGGGCGTCAACCGGGTTTCGCTCGGCGTGCAGGCGATGAACGACAAGGACCTCGACGCTTTGGGCCGCAAGCATAGCGTCGCCGAAGCGTTGCGCGCGGTGGGTATCGCTCGGGGCGCGTTCGATCGCGTGTCGTTCGATCTGATTTACGCACGGCCTGGACAAAGCATTGCCCAGTGGGAGGACGAGCTTTGCCAAGCCCTTGATTTGGCAGCCGATCACCTGTCGCTGTACCAGCTGACCATCGAGCCGGGCACGCAGTTCGAAATGCTGTACAAGGCGGGCCGCCTGGAGGTGCCTGACCCGGAGGTGGCCGAAGCGATGTTCCTGCGCACGCAAGCGCTGACGGCCAACCGTGATCTCGCCGCCTATGAAATCTCCAACCACGCCGCCTCAGGCGCCGCGTGCCAGCACAATCTGGTGTATTGGCGCTATGGCGAATATGTCGGCGTGGGGCCGGGCGCCCACGGGCGGCTGGTGCGCGCGGAGACCGACTTCCGCCAGCGGATCGCAACATCGGCCGAGCGCTACCCCGAACATTGGCTGGCGCGGGTTGAGCAGTTCGGCCACGGGCTAACCGTGGAGGACCCGCTCACGGCCGAAGAGATGGGCGATGAGTATCTGGTGATGGGCCTGCGCCTGCGCGAGGGCATTTCGCGGCAGCGCTACGAAGCGCTTTCAGGCGGACGCCAGTTCGATGAGCGGCAAGTGGCGCTGATGATTGAGCAGGGCTTTATCGAAAGCGATGGAGGCGACGGCCTGCGCGCGACGCGCGAGGGCTCGTTCCTGCTGGACGCTGTCGTTGCCGATCTGGCTGCGTAAAGCGGCCGAGGGGCCTAAAACTCACCCTGGAACGAGCGCGGCGCGGCCGACGCCACTTCTGTGCCGGCACCGGTGACCCGATAGACCGCCAACCCGCGCTGGGAAACGCCGTTGGACAGGAACCGGAAGATCCCATCAATGCCCGAGAAGCCCGACGAGGCGCTGAGCATGGCGGGGTCGATGCGGCCATTGCCGGCACGCGCCAGCGCCGCGGCAAGCGTCACCGCATCGTAGCCAAGCGATGAAATGCGCACCGGCTCCGAATTGTAGCGGGCGCGGTAGCGGGTGACATAATCTTGGAACTGCGCGCGGGGCGGCGCCGGATAGACCGCGCCAGCCAGGGCCGGGCTATTCTGCACGCGGGCATCTTCCCACTGGCCAGAGCCGAGGAAGAGCGTGTTCTGCGGGGTCAGACCGCCCGATGCGAGCCCTTGCGCGATGGAGACCATCACATCGCCCGCCTCAGGCACGAACAGCGCGTTGAAGCGGTCGCGTTGCTGGGCGATCTCATTGGCTGCGGCCTGGATGGCGATGGTCGTCAGATCGTAGCGCTGGATGACCGCAACTTGCAGGCCGGCATTGGCCGCCGCCTGGCGCATCTCCGCTTCCATGATCTGCCCATAGGCATTGTTGGGCAGCAAAGCGCCCATCGAGGTGCGGTTTTGCGCAACGGCATAGTTGACGATCCGGCGGGCATCCGACGATGGCAGGAAGCTCAAAAGCCTGACGTTTGAATTGGCCACCGTCGCATCTGATGAGAACGCGATCACCGGCACGCCAGCCGCCTGGGTGACCCCGCCAACGGCGCGCACTTCCGCGGCGAAGATGGGGCCGAGTACCATCTGTACGCCCTCGGCCAGCGCTTGAGAGGCGGCGGCTGCCGCGCCCTGCGGTGTGCCGCCCGTGTCTTTGACGATCACCGTGATGCCATCGCCGCCAAGCGCTGCAATCGCCATATCGGCGGCGTTGCGGAAACTGGGGCCGACTTGGCCGGCATTGCCCGTTGCGGTCAGCGGCAGCAGCAAGGCAACCCGCGCCGAGCCATTGCCGAGAATTTCGCCTTGCGGTTGGATCGATGGTGTTGGCCCCGCCAGAGGCTGGGTGGGGCGTCCGCCCAGGCCCGTGATCCCTTGCGGCCCGCACGCGGCGAGGCCAAGCAGGCTTGCAAGCCCCGCGCCTTTGGCAAGTGTGCGCCGGTTCACGCCGACGCTACGGCCGACAGGGCGATCGTCAGATCCCTCAGGAGATGTTGGGCTGCCAGCCATGATGGCGTTTCTCCTCCGCTCAAACTCGGGGCGCGCGGCCGCCACCCAGGGCCGCTTACACATGTTTAACCAGCAGCTTTAACGACAACCGTTGGAAAAAAACAGATGGTCGCACCCGACGAAGGGTGAAAACTCGGTTAAATGAAGCGCTAAACTGGTTTGACTACGCCAATGGTTAACACTTTCTTGACGCCGGACCGCACAGACCCGCCCGCATTGACGCTCAAAGCCGCCGACCTGGAGGCCGGCTTGTACGTGGTAGCGACGCCCATCGGGAACCTCGGCGACATCACCATCCGGGCGCTGGAAACACTGGCAGGCTGCGATGTGATCGCCTGCGAGGACACACGCACCAGCCGCGTTCTGCTCGATCGCTATGGGATCGTCACGCCAACCCTTGCCTATCATGACCATAACGGCCCCAAGGCGCGCCCACAGATTTTGGCGCGGCTTGAGGCGGGCGAAGCGGTGGCTCTGATCTCTGATGCGGGCACGCCTTTGATCGCGGACCCCGGCTACAAGCTGGTGGTCGCGGCGCGGGACGCTGGCCATCGCGTGTTCGCCGTGCCGGGCCCAAGCGCCCTCGCCGCCGCGCTGTCGATTGCCGGCCAGCCCACCGACAGTTTCAGCTTTATGGGGTTTCTGCCGTCGAAATCCGGGGCGCGCCGCACCGCCATCGCGCAGATGGCGCCGCTTGCGGGGACCTTGTGCATCTACGAGGCGCCCAACCGGCTCGCCGAGTCGCTGAGCGACCTTGCAGAGGGTCTCGGCGCGAATCGACCCGCCACCGTGTGCCGCGAGATCACCAAGCGGTTTGAAACCGTGCAGGCGGGCGACCTGCAATCGCTTGCCGCGCATTACGGCACACAAGAACAGGCGCGCGGCGAGATCGTCATCATTATCGGGCCGCGCGCGAACGCGCCGCTTGATGAGGCCAGTGTCGATGATGCCCTGCGGGCGGCGCTAAAGACCGAGCGGGTGAAAGATGCCGCCGGCCTTGTCGCCGAAGCCTATGGGCTGAACCGGCGCGAGATGTACAAGCGCGCCTTGGAACTCGCCAAGGACGCAGATGGCTGAGCGCGACCGCAAGGCTGCCTACGCGCTCGGCCTTGAAGCCGAGGACATAGCGTCCGCGCTGATGGGCGAGCTTGGATTTACCGAAGTGGACCGGCGCGCCCGCATGAAGGGTGGCGAGATCGACCTGGTGGTGGAAGACGCCGAAACGCTGGTGTTTGTGGAGGTGAAAGCCCGCGCCAACGCGAGCGATGGCGCCGAAGCGGTGACCGCGCGGCAGCAAGCGCGCATCCGCGCGGGCCTGCGTGCCTGGCTGTCGATCCACGACCCTCAAGGCGAGCGGCTGGCCAGCAAAGCCATCCGATGCGATGTGGTGCTGGTTGCGCAGGGCGGGGATCGCGTCCATATCCCCAACGCTTTTCCCGCCGCCGATGAGGGCGGCTTCTAACCTGCCGAGGTCCCCAATGAGCCTCTCCGTCGCCGTCCAGATGGACCCGATTGAACGCATCTCCATCGCTGGCGATTCCACGTTCGCGATGATGCTGGAGGCGCAGGCCCGCGGGCACCAGCTATCGGTCTACACGCCCGACAGTATGGCGCAGCAAGGCGGCACCGTGACGGCGTCGGTTCAAAATGCGCAGGTGCGCGATGTGGTTGGCGACCATGTGACGCTGGGCCCGGCCGAGCGGCGCGACTTGACCGAGTATGACGTCATTTTGCTTCGCCAAGATCCGCCGTTCGACATGGCCTACATCACCTCGACGCACATGCTTGAGCAGGTGCAACGCACCTCAGCTGGATCGACGCTGGTGGTCAATGATCCCGCAGCGGTGCGCAACGCGCCTGAGAAAATTCTTGTCATGCGCTTTGCGGACCTGATGCCGCCGACCCTCATCACCCAGGATGAAAGCGCGATTGAGGCGTTTTGGGCCAAGCATAAGGACATCGTCCTCAAGCCCCTGTACGGCCATGGCGGCAAGGGCGTGGTTCGGCTGCGTCCGGGAGACCAGAACTTGGGCTCGCTGATCGGGCTGTTTCGCGATCTGTTCCCCGAGCCCTGGGTGGCGCAGAGCTTCATGCCGGAAGTGGCGCAAGGCGATAAGCGCATTCTGCTCGTTGAAGGCGAGCCGTTTGGGCTGATCAACCGTGTGCCGGCGGAAGGCGACTTGCGCTCGAACATGGTGGTGGGCGGCCGCGCGGAAGCCTCGGCGCTCACCGATCGCGACCGGGAGATTTGCGCGGCCATCGGCCCAACCTTGCGGGAGTTGGGGCTATTGTTCGTCGGCATCGACGTGATCGGGCCATTCATCACCGAGATCAACGTCACCTCGCCCACCGGCATCCGCGCGCTTGAGAAGCTGGGCGGCGGCAACGCAGCTGCGGCCATGTGGGACGCCATCGAGGCCAAGCGGGTCCGTACAGCTGCTTAGCGGGCGCCTGGAGGCGTGGATTCCACGAATGTTCTATTTCTGTTCTTGATGTAACGGCGTCTATGTGCTTTGATCTTTTCGATTTGAGAAAGGGTCGGCCATGGTTTCGCGGGTCACGACGGTCGCCTTCCAAGGCGTAGAGGCGGTGCCTGTCGATGTGCAGGTGCACATCACGCCCGGGCTTGTCGGCTTTTCCATTGTCGGGCTGCCCGACAAGGCGGTTGCCGAAAGCCGGGAGCGGGTGCGCTCAGCGCTGGTGGCGTGCGGCATGGCGCTGCCCGCCAAACGGATCACCATCAATCTCGCGCCGGCGGACTTGCCCAAAGAGGGCAGCCATTTCGATTTGCCGATCGCGCTGGGCATCATGGCGGCGATGAACGCGATCTCGGCGGACGCTATCGCCGGCCACGTGGTGCTTGGGGAATTGTCGCTTGATGGCCAGCTGGCGCCGGTCTCCGGCGTGCTGCCTGCAGCGATGATGGCCGTTTCACGCGGCGACGGGATGATCTGCCCGCACGGCTCGGGCGCAGAGGCGGCCTGGGCCGGCGAAGAGCTGACCATCCTTGCCGCCCGCTCGCTCCTCGATCTGACCGGCCATTTTGCCGGACGCCAGGTGCTCGCTCGGCCGCGGCCACAGATCCGCGCCGGCTGGAGCGAAGGCGTCGCCGACCTGCACGATGTGCGCGGCCAGGAAAGCGCTAAGCGCGCCTTGGAGATCGCCGCGGCGGGCGGCCACAACCTCTTGATGATCGGGCCGCCGGGCTCGGGCAAATCCATGCTCGCCGCGCGCCTGCCTGGTCTCTTGCCGCCGCTTGGAGCCCGCGAGCTTCTCGACCTCTCGGTTGTCTGTTCGCTCGCAGGCACGCTTGAAGCTGGTGCGATCAGTGATCGGCGCCCGTTTCGCGCGCCGCACCATTCAGCCTCCATGGCAGCACTGGTCGGCGGCGGTATCAGGGCGCGACCCGGCGAAATCTCGCTCGCGCACCACGGCGTTCTGTTTCTTGATGAGCTGCCCGAATTCTCCCCCCAGGTGCTCGACAGCCTTCGGCAACCGCTGGAATCGGGCCAATGCCATATCGCCCGGGCCAACCATCATGTGACCTATCCGGCGGCCTTCCAGCTTGTCGCGGCGATGAACCCATGCCGATGCGGACATGCCGGCGAACCGGGACATGCCTGCAGCCGCGGGCCGCGCTGCGCGTCGGACTATCAGGCGCGGGTGTCAGGGCCATTGATGGACCGCATCGACCTGCGGATCGAGGTGCCCGCCGTCAGCGCGCGGGACCTCTCCAACCCCGCGCCGCGGGAGACAAGCGCGCAAGTCGCCGCGCGCGTGGCCGCCGCACGGGACCGGCAGGCGCAACGCTACGCCGTGGACGGCGCTGCAGCTAGCGGCGAGGGATCAGCATCAGCATTGGGCGCGCCGCCGCTTAACGCACGGGTCAGCCAGGCGTCCATCGAGCGGCATTGCCAGCTGGATGCCGGCGCCCAGGCGTTGCTGTCAGAGGCGGCGGAGCGCGCCAACCTCTCCGCGCGCGGCTATTTCCGGGTTTTGCGGGTGGCGCGCACCTTGGCCGATCTTGCGGGCGCCGATCAGGTTGCCCGCGAGCACCTGGCCGAGGCAATGGGGTATCGCGGCCACGATGCCGGCCTTGCGGCCGCCGCTTAAGCGCTTGAACCGAGCGCGAGTGTGTCGACGCGCACCCTTCGCGGGCCTTGAGCGCCACGCTTGGCTGCGCCAGGGCGGGACACTTGCCGGCCATACCCGTTAGCCGCTGTTAACGCTGAGCATTTACCCTTGGGGCACGCTTAGGGGTCGCCACAGCTGCAATCAGGCGTCTTGGGCCCGGCCGAACTCAGCGGCCTGTCTTGGATCTGGTGCGCCGCGTGTCGGGTCCAAGAGTACGTAAATGCGTGTGTATCTGTGTGTCCCACCGGTGCGTAGCAGCCGGTGCTGTGCGTTTGTGAGGTCATGATGAGCGCCAACTCCCCCAAGGGTCCCGTCTCCGCTGGCCCTCGCGGCTCATCAGCCGAGCCAAGCGGCCTTGCGCCGTTTGAAGCCATCGCCGCAAAGGCCTCCGGCAGAGGCCGCGCACCTGTCGGCAGCCATCCCAAACCATCATCGGCCACGGCGCGCGACCAAGCATCCAACGCCGATGATGCGGTGCGCCTGATCGGCGCGGTCAGCCACGAAATGCGCAATCCACTCAATGGCATTTTGGGCATGGCGCATCTTTTGGCCGACACCAAGCTCGATGCGGCGCAGCGCAGCTATCTCGATGCGATTTCCGCCAGCGGCGACATTTTGCTGACCCTTGTGAACGACCTTCTCGACCTGACGGCCCTGCGCTCGGGGTCGGTGCACATTCAGCGCGCGCCATGCGATGTGGATCAGCTGATCAATCAGACGCTTGAACTGACGGCGCCCGACGCGCATGCGCGCGGCCTGGCGCTCGCAAGCCATGTCGATCCGGCGCTCAGCGTGCCCCTGCCGCTTGATGGTGGGCGCGTGCGGCAAATCCTGTCGAACCTGATCTCCAACGCTTTAAAGTTCACCGAGCAGGGCGGCGTACGCGTCGATGCCGCGCTGGTGTTCGCCCGCGCGCGCGCCGATGACGGGTTCGCCGCGCTTAGCTCCGCACTGAAGCTCGCCGACCCAGCCCCAGATGGCGCGGCAGATGAAACCATCACCAAGCCCGCGCAAGAGGCGCTTCTGGTGATCGATGTCACCGACACCGGCGCCGGGGTCCGGCCAACCGAGCAAGCGCTGATCTTCCAACCGTTTGGCCGCACCGCTGACGCCCACCTGACTGGGACCGAGGGCACCGGGCTGGGCTTACCGCTGTCGCGCGGCCTTGCGGAGGCCATGGGCGGAACGCTCGAACTGGTCCATTCCGCCCCCGGCGAAGGCACCCATATGCGGCTGACCATCCCACTTGATGATTGCGCCCTGCCGCTCGCCCCTGCGTCCGGACCGCTCGATGGGCGCCGCATTCTGATCGCCATGCAGGGCGATGAAAACGGCCTGCCTTCGGTCGAGGCTGAGGCCCTGGCCGACACGCTGGTGGAGCTCGGCGCCCATG
This sequence comes from Devosiaceae bacterium MH13, assembly GCA_019192585.1. Taxonomy (GTDB): domain Bacteria; phylum Pseudomonadota; class Alphaproteobacteria; order Rhizobiales; family MH13; genus MH13. The sequence continues at coordinate 10,643 of JAHCMG010000245.1, read as the reverse complement.
TTCGCCAGACCACCGATCCCGCGACGCTCAACGGCCCGCCGCACAATATCGATCATGTGCTTGTCGACACGCGCTTTGACCACGCCCTTCTGTGGGCGCGGCTCTGCCTGCCCGGCACCGGCGTCCGGCCGATTGTCCTGATGCGCACCGATGAGCGTGGCCAGTTGGCCGATCTGCAGCAGGCCGGCTTTGGCGGCTACCTTCTGCGGCCCGTGCGGCGGGCGTCTCTTTTGGCGCTGCTGACCGACAGTTTCGGTGCCGACCCGGAGACGAGTTTCCGGACCGACCCGGCCGACTTTAGCGGCCAAGAGGCCATATCGGGCTCCGTCGCCAAGCGCATCTTGCTCGCCGATGACAGCGAGGTGAACGCCCTCTTGGTCCGCGCAACGCTGGAGCGCGCTGGCCACACCGTGATGGTGGTGCATGATGGCGCGCGCGCCATCGCGATGGCGCAAGACGCCTCCGGCTCCCCGTTTGACGTGGTTCTGCTCGACCTTTCGATGCCGGTGCTCGATGGCTTCGCAGCAGCGCGGCAGATCCGCGCGCAGGGCTTTGAAGGCCGCATTCTGGCGCTGTCTGGCAACAGCGACCCCGCCTTGCAGTCCAAGCTCGACCGCGCGGGCTTTGACGGCTTTGCGCAAAAGCCTGTGACGCCGGATGATCTGATCGCGATGGTCGAGGAACCCAAAGGCGCCGACACGCTTCGCTAATGGCCGAAAGGCCGCGCCCCGTTGCGGATGCGGCTTTATAGCACCAAATGGCGTTGCAGGACCGCAAGTGCATCGCTCGACACCCACAACATCTGCGTTGGACCGTGACAGTCGTGAAACTGTCGCATACCTGTGATCGGGAGAGCGCGCGCCGCGGGCTGCACACACTTCCAGCGATCCGCTGACCGCCGTCGGTTGGGGCGCGCCAACCGACCAATGGCTGGGGCCTGAATGTCCGCAGATACAAAGCCCGAACCACAAAAGCGCTGGCCCTTGGGGCCGGCGTCGGCCGGCTTGCGCTCGATGGGCCGGGCGTTGCCGCGTGGCTTGCCCCTTGGCGCCCGCCGCCGGGCCTTAAGCGAAGCAAGCACCGTGCAGGCCGGCACGCCGTCGGCGCCGTTGCCGGGAACGCCGCTTTACTTGCCTGGCGAAGCAGCAGACGTCGCTCTGCACCCCTCGGTGCTGGGCGCCATCGGCTCGCTCGAGGTGCGGCTCGCGACCAGCAAAGCCGATCTGCACCGCGCGCAGCGGCTTCGCTACGCGATTTTCTACGAAGAGATGGCGGCCAAGCCGTCTCTGTCGAACCGGCTCACCCGCCGCGATTTCGACCGCTATGACGCGATCTGTGATCATCTTCTGGTGCTCGACCATGAGGCGCCGCCCGACCCGCGCACCGGCGAACCCGCCATCGTGGGCACCTACCGGCTGCTGCCACAACAGGTCGCGGACGCGCACCAGGGCTTCTACTCGGCGGCAGAATACGCCATTGGCGACCTGGTTGCGGCCCACCCCGACAAACGTTTTTTGGAGCTTGGCCGGTCATGCGTGCGCAAGGCCTACCGGTCGAAGCGCACGGTTGAACTGTTGTGGCACGGCATCTGGAGCTATGTCGTCAGCCGCAACATCGATGTGTTGTTCGGCTGCGCGAGCCTCGAGGGCACGGACCCGAAAGCCTTGGCGCTGCCGCTCTCGTTCCTGCATCACCAAGTGCGGGCCACTGCCCCTTGGTCAGTTCGCGCGGTTGCCCACCGCTACGAGCCGATGGATCGGCTGCCTGCAGAAACTATCGATGCCAAAGCCGCGCTGCGTGCGCTGCCGCCGCTGATCAAAGGCTATCTGCGGCTGGGCGGCATGATCGGCGATGGCGCGGTCGTCGACCATCAGTTCGGCACGACGGACGTGCTGGTGGTGCTGCCGGTTGAGAAGATCTCGTCGCGCTACATCGCCTATTATGGCGCCGATGCGTCCCGCCGCGCGAGCTGAGCGTCCAAAGGCTCAATCATCAAAGTCACCGGCACCGGCGCAGCCCTCTCGCGCCCATCCTTTCCGGTGCAGAAGAGCGATCTCATCCCTAAGCTCAGCGTTTTCTGCCTGAAGTGCTTGAATTGTTTGTGCTTGCACCGCTTGAGCCTCTTGTGACTGAACCTGCAGGTCCTCAACCAGCGAGCGGGGAAACAGTTGAGGAATATGCTGAGGGCAGTTGATATCCCAGGCCACAATGTCCAGCACGATGGCCCGCTCGGGCCACTCTTCGTAGACGGGGTCAACCAGGTGCTCCATGAGCAGGTCATCATCTTCCACGTAGCTGGCGTTGCCCCAAACTTTGATGCGGGACCGACGCGCATAGTCGATCAGGAACAGCTGAGCCCCAGGATTTTCGGTGAGATTGCCGAGCGTGATGTACTGCTGATTGCCTGCAAGATCTGCGAAGCCGATTTGCGTTGGGCTCAAGACCTTGATGAACCCCGGTAGCCCTCCGCGATGCTGAACATAGGGTTGGCCGTCGGCACTCGCGGTTGCGAGGAAGCTTGTGTGGGCCGCCCTTAAGGCTTGCGCCAAGCGATCATCGACTTGGGTCCGCCAACCACCGTTTTGTTCCACACCGGCCCAGAGCCCGCGGCACTCCTTGGCTTGCTGAATTGCTTTCACAGCCGGAGTGAAGGCGACATCACTTGGAAACTCACGCGCCAAGGCATCCCCCTTTTTTACCGATCGTTCTGTAAAAAAGGCTTGCCCAGCAAGGCCGTGACCGTCAAGTATTTTCGGGCGAACGTTCGGTAAAAAAAAAGTTGCTCGGCTCGATGGGAAGACGCCCGCTGATCTCCGACGAAGAGTTGCTCGCTCGCCTGGGTCGCGCGTTTAGAAACCTGGGCTATGAGGGCTCGTCACTGGCAAAGCTCGCCGATGAATCGGGACTGAAGAAGGCCAGTCTTTACCATCGGTTTCCTCAGGGAAAGGAGCAGATCGCCGGCGAAGTCCTTGATTTTGCGTGTCAGTCTCTGGAGCAAACCGTTCTCGCCTCCCTAAGGTCGGACGATCAGCCAGACCTGCGCCTGCGGGCGATGATCGATCAATTGCGCGTGTTCTATAGCGATGGGAACCGCGCTTGCCTGCTGAGCATGCTCTCCTCGCCGCTCTCCACGGCCGATGCCTTTTCTGAGCGTATCAAGAAGACGCTGGAAACCTGGATATCCGCGCTCGAACAGACCCTAGAAGAGGCCGGTTTGGCACCGGGGCAAGCGCGTCAATCGGCCCTGACCTCGGTCGCCCTCATTCAAGGGAGCCTTGTCCTGGCGCGGGGGATGAAATCCACCCAACCGTTCGAGCTTGCAATGGAGCAATTGCAGCGGGACCTTGTTGACGAGGCCCGGCCGCACTGACCCGCCCGGGGCGCTACAACCGTTCCCTCAGTACGGGAACCAATCGTTCAGCGCGCCGATCTGGTTGAGATAAGCCGCTTCAAGGCACTTACAGGAGCCGCCGCAGCTGTTGCGGTAGCGCAGCCATTGGCGCTGCTCGGCGACCAAAATCTCGCGGTTTGACCCGCTCAGCTGCGCGCGGACAGCCTGGTAGGTCGCGGCCATCTCTGAATCGAGGCTCGCCAGATAGCCATTGGCGCAGATCGCGTGCTCGGTCTGGGTTCCGGCGTTGGCGCAATTGAACGATTGGCTCGCCGCGGGCGCCGGCGACAACGCCATAGCGCCTAAGCTGGCGGCGATGGCCAATGCGGCCAGCGGACGGGTCAAGCGAGTGGTGGAAAGCATGGTCATCAAGGGCCTTTAAGCGTTGGGGTGGCAGCAAACCGTTGCGTCACTTTCGGCCCAAAGAGGCGATCGCAACCATTGCGGAGAACACCTAGGCGCGGCTACGGCCCGACCCCTCGCAGACGGTCAAAGACACGGGCCTTTCGATCCCTTGCACCGCGATTTTGCGGTCCCTATATACCGCCCGAACACGGGGGCCCCGGATCGCCACGCAAGCGGCATGGGCTGGCGGCCTTTCCACAATTCACTTTTGTTGACCCCGAGGGGATCGCAGCGCGCGCTGTTTGCTGATAAACGCTCGCGCTTCGTTGGAACGCCGCCGACCTGGCCTGACAGGTCTTGAGCGCGGGTCCGACCGGTCCGCCGAAACAGTATGAGGTATCATCCATGGCGAAAGTCATTGGTATTGATCTGGGAACAACCAATTCCTGCGTCGCCGTCATGGACGGCCAGAACCCCAAGGTGATCGAGAACACCGAAGGCGCGCGCACGACGCCGTCGATGGTGGCTTTTTCCGATGATGGCGAACGCCTTGTCGGCCAGCCGGCCAAGCGCCAGGCGGTCACCAACCCCGATGGCACCCTGTTCGCCGTCAAGCGCTTGATCGGCCGCCGGTACGATGACCCGGCCGTGACGAAGGACAAGGAGCTTGTCCCCTTCGAGATCGTCAAAGCGGAAAGCGGCGATGCGTGGGTGAAGGTGAGCGACACCGATTATTCACCGTCGCAGATTTCGGCCTTCATCCTGCAAAAGATGAAAGAGACCGCTGAGAGCTATCTCGGCGAAACGGTTGAGCAAGCCGTGATCACGGTGCCTGCCTACTTCAACGACGCGCAGCGCCAGGCGACGAAAGACGCCGGCAAGATCGCGGGCCTCGAAGTGCTGCGCATCATCAACGAGCCGACAGCGGCCGCCCTCGCTTACGGGCTCGAGAAGAACGACGGTAAAACCATCGCGGTTTATGATCTTGGTGGCGGCACGTTCGACGTCTCGATCCTTGAGATCGGCGATGGCGTGTTCGAAGTGAAATCCACCAATGGCGACACGTTCCTTGGCGGTGAAGACTTTGACATGCGCCTGGTTGAGTATCTCGCAGGCGAGTTCAAGAAAGAGCAGGGCATTGATCTCAAGGGCGACAAACTGGCCCTGCAGCGCCTCAAAGAGGCCGCTGAAAAGGCGAAAATCGAGCTGTCCTCGTCGACGCAGACCGAGATCAACCTGCCCTTCATCACCGCTGATGCGTCCGGTCCGAAGCACCTGACGATGAAGCTGACCCGGGCCAAGTTTGAGAGCCTGGTGGATGATCTGGTCAAGCGCACCGTCAACCCGATGGCTGCCGCCCTTAAAGATGCTGGCCTCAAGGCCGGCGACATCGACGAGGTGGTGCTTGTCGGCGGCATGACGCGCATGCCCAAGGTGCAGGAAACCGTCAAAGAGTTCTTCGGCAAGGATCCGCACAAGGGTGTGAACCCCGATGAGGTTGTCGCCATTGGCGCGGCGGTTCAGGCCGGCGTTCTGCAGGGCGACGTGAAAGACGTGCTGCTGCTCGATGTGACCCCACTGTCGCTGGGCATCGAGACGCTCGGTGGCGTGTTCACCCGCCTGATCGATCGCAACACGACGATCCCGACCAAGAAGAGCCAGGTGTTCTCGACCGCTGAAGACAATCAGTCGGCCGTGACCATCCGCGTCTTCCAGGGTGAGCGCGAAATGGCTGCGGACAACAAGATCCTCGGTCAGTTCGACCTGGTGGGTATCCCGCCGGCACCGCGCGGCATGCCGCAGATCGAGGTGACCTTCGACATCGACGCCAACGGCATCGTGAATGTTTCGGCGAAGGACAAGGGTACCAACAAAGAGCAGCAGATCCGCATCCAGGCGTCTGGTGGTCTGTCGGATGATGACATCAAACAGATGGTCAAAGACGCCGAGAGCCATGCCGAGGACGACAAGAAGCGTCGTGAGCTGGTGGAAGCGAAGAACCAGGGCGAAGCGCTGGTCCACTCGTCTGAAAAGGCCCTTGCGGACTATGGCGACAAGGTCGGCGATGACGACAAAGCGGCCATCGAGGGCGCGATCGCGGAGCTGAAAACGGCGCTTGAAGGCGAAGACAAGGGCGTCATCGATGAGAAGGCGCAGGCGCTGGCAACCGCATCGATGAAGCTTGGCGAAGCGATGTATGCCGACAGCCAGGCGGAAGGCTCGGACGACACCTACTCGCCGGACGGCGACGACGCAGAACCAGTGCAGGACGATGATGTCGTCGATGCCGAGTTCGAAGACGTCGATGACGACGAGCAAAAGCGCGCGTCGTAAGCCAACACGCATCACACGCAATACAGTCACCCGGCGCTGCCATCAGCGCCGGGTTTTTTGTTGCGCCCGATTTTTCCGTGGTGCGTGTCCGGGCCTGAAACCCGTTTCGGCAACCTGCCGACACACGGCGTGATCAAGCCGTCACAAAACCGAGACGCGGACGTCGTATTGCGCCGGCCATGAGTGAGGTCAGCCATCGCGATTCGGTTCACGCCGACGGCCATGTAGCGCCCGACCATTTTGGCGCGCTGCGGCTTCCCGCCTGGCGTGAAGCGATCCGGACCTTTGGGGCGGGCCTTGTGCCGCGCCGCTACCCGCGCTTGGGCTCCATTTTGGGTTGGCCGATCTGGCGGCTGTCACTTGTTGGGCGGCCTGGACCGGTTGATCTCGAGCCCTGGCCAGGGTTCCGCATGCGGCTGTACCCGCGGCAGAACCATGCCGACACCAAATGCTATGCCCGGCCGGCGCTGGTTGATTTGCCCGAAGAACAAGCGATGGCGCGCTGCGCCGGCTCGACGCCCGATGGCACGCTATACGGCGTCGATGTGGGGGCCAACACGGGCACCTACTCGATCCTCATGGCACGGCTGGCACGCCAAGCTGATCGCACGCCGCGGCTTGTGTGCATCGAGGCGAACCCCGTTACCCAAGGGCGGCTGGCAACCAATCTGGCGTTTTCGGGCCTGACGTCGCTGGTCGATCTCGTCCGCTGCGCGGTCTCCGATGCACCCGGCACGGTCTATCTGGCGCGCCCGATCTGGAACTTGGGTAGCGTCTCGGTCACCGATGCGTCAGCCAAAAAAGCAAACAGCGATGCCCTCATGCCGGTCGATGCGCGCACGCTTGTGTCCATCGTCACCGATGCGAGCCTGCCGCGGATCGATCTGTTGAAGATCGACGTGGAAGGCCATGAGGTGCCGGCGCTGGCGCCCTTCTTCCGTGATGCACCCGAGCACCTCTACCCGCGGATGATCTTGGCCGAGACCAAGCATGACAAAGGCTTTGAGCTCGCTAATCTTCTGATCGGCGCTGGCTACGAGCCCACCTACAATGGTCGGTCCGACACGGTGTTTGAGCGGGCTCCCGTCCGGGGCTAAACTCTTCGGGTTCAACCGCGCCCGGACGATCCTCACATGCTCGAAACGCTTATCCCCATCGCGGTGGCGTTCGCCATCGTCACCGTCAGCCCTGGCCCCGCAAACCTCGCGGCGGCGACGGTCGCCATGCGCAGCGGGCGCCGGACGGGCCTTCGCTTCGCCGCTGGGCTGTCGCTGGGCCTCGCCCTTTGGGGACTCGTGGCCGCAACCGGGCTCGGCGCGGTGCTCAAAAGCTCCGCCCAGGCACTGACGGTGCTGAAGGTGATCGGCGGGGCGTACCTTTTATGGCTCGCGGTGCAAGCGGGCCGGTCGGCGTGGAAGGGCGGCGACCCAAGCGCGTCCAGCACTCCCAACACCGAGACGGCAAGCACACGCCGCTGGTTCCGCCGCGGCTTGATCCTCAACCTCTCCAACCCCAAGGCGGTGTTGGCGTGGATGGCGGCGCTCTCCATGGGCCTGTCGGCTGACAGCAGCTTGGCTCTCGTGGCCGTCGCGACGGCGCTGTGCATGGCACTGGGCGTCATCAACTACATAGGCTACGCGCTTGCCTTCTCGACGCCCTTATTGATGCAGGCCTGCAGCCGAACCGCGCGGTGGATCGACGGCGCGGTGGCGGCTCTGTTTGGGCTGGCGGGCTTTGGGCTGCTGCGATCGGCCGCCGAGCGGAGCCCCTAGCGCAGCCCACGCGGCGTTCTGAAGCGCTGCCGTAGCGGCATGGTTGCGCGCTCGTGGCCGCATTCCCATGTGTAGCTTTCACGTGTCGCGCCTTGCAGGTTGACAGCACATCACAGGCCTGTAACCCGGCACGTGCGGCCCGCACCCCATCATGACCATTTGAGGCACCTGGTTTGGCCAAACCTGATTTCTACGAGCTTTTGGGCGTTTCCCGCGACGCCGACGAGAAAACGCTGAAAAGCGCGTTCCGCAAAAAGGCCATGGAGTTCCACCCCGACCGCAACCCGGGGGATGCCGAGGCCGAACAGAAGTTCAAGGCGATCAACGAGGCCTATGAGGTGCTGCGCGACGATCAGAAGCGCGCGGCCTATGACCGGTTTGGCCACCAGGCCTTTGAGCAAGGCGGGGGCTTTGGCGGCTTCGGCGGTGCGGGCGCTGGCGGCGCCGGCATGGGCGACATTTTCGAAGAGATCTTCGGCGAGTTTATGGGCGGCGCGCGGCGCCGATCGCCAGGTGGCGCCCAACGCGGCTCGGACGTGCGCTACAATCTTGAGATCACGCTCGAAGAGGCCTTTGAAGGCAAGACCGTCGATCTGGTGCTGCCCGTCTCGACCGTCTGCGGCACCTGTTCGGGCTCAGGCGCAAAGCCGGGCACGCAGCCGACAACCTGCGGCACCTGCGGCGGCTTGGGCAAGGTGCGGATGAGCCAGGGCTTTTTCGCCATGGAACGCACCTGCCCCACCTGTGGCGGGCGCGGCGAGGTGATCAAGGACCCGTGCGAGACCTGCAACGGAACCGGACGGGTGACCGAAGAGCGCACGCTTTCGGTGAGCATTCCTGCCGGCATTGATGATGGCAACCGAATCCGCGTCGCTGGCGAGGGCGAGGCCGGTGTGCGCGGCGCGCCCTCGGGCGATCTGTACATCTTTGTCTCAATCAAGCCGCACGCGATCTTCCAGCGCGACGGGGCAGACCTGTTCTGCCGCGCCCCAATCTCGGTGGTCACGGCGGCCTTGGGCGGGGCGTTCGAGGTTCCGGCACTTGATGGTGGCCGGGCGCGGGTGAAAGTCCCCGAGGGCACGCAAACGGGCAAGCAGTTCCGCCTGCGGGGCAAGGGCATGCCGATCCTGCGGCAACGCGATATGGGCGACATGTATGTGCAGGTGATGGTGGAGACGCCGCAGAACCTGACCAAGCGCCAGCGCGAATTGCTCGAAGCGTTTGAAGAGGAAAGTGGTGATCACAATCACCCCGAGACGAGCGGCTTCTTTTCCAAGGTCAAAGACTTTTTCGGCGGCTAGCGGCCTGCCGACCTACGCAAAAACACTGGCGTCCCTGCGCCATTGGTTACCCGCTCCTTAACGGGCCGGGTGCACCCGGTGTCCCAGAACCGAGCACTGGCAGGTCCTTGAGCGGATTTGGCTAGAATCTGCCTGTTTTCTTTAACGCCTTGGAAACGCTGGCACTTCCTCAAAATTTAAGCGCTTACCGGTAAACCTACGGACCAGAAGAAAACGGTCCGAGGGATCACCGTTGGCAACACTGACACAGCCAGAGCTGACAGACACACAGAGCAACGCGAAGGCGCCTGCGGATGCGGCGGCGCCAACCGTTCGTGCGGGCGCACGCGTGGCTGCCTCTGACCGCTATAGCGTGTCCGAAGCGAACGATCGCGCGGGCGTCGTGGCGCTCGCCGAGTGTTGGCAAGCGCTGGAGCGTGCCAGCGCTGGCTCGACCGTGTTTCAGTCTTACGCGTTCTGCCTCGCCTGGCTCGACGCCTATGCCTTTGGCGATGCGGCAAGCCACCGCGCGCGGGTTATCGCCGTGCACAACAGTGCTGGCGCGCTGATGGCCTTGGCGCCCTTCGCCGAGCAACGCCGGGGCCTTGTCCGGTTCGGCGAGTGGATCGGCGAACCTCTGCTGCAATATGGCGATATCCTGCTGCACCCTGACGCGAACGCAGAGGCTGTGGGCCGCGCGCTCTCGGACGCGCTGAGCCGGTGGACGGCCCACGGCCTGCACTTGCGCAACGTGCGAGACGATAGCCGGATCGGTCGAGTGCTGACGCTTGAAACGGGGCGAGTGGGCGATCGCCGTGAAGCGGGCTTGATCGATTTCGCGGCCGCCGGTTCGGCGGACGCCTATTTCAAACGGTTTTCGCGCGCGTCTCGCAAAAGCCTCCGGCTCAAAAAGCGGCGCCTAGACACGCTCGGCACCGTGACCTTCGAACAGGTGGAGCCCGGCGAGCGGTGTGCCCGCCTGTGCCACCAAGCGATTGGTTGGAAGATCGACTGGCTGGCGCAACGCGGCCTGTCGAGCCGGGCGTTTCAGGATCCGACGAGCTTACAAACACTGGTGGCTCTTGCCAGCACACCGGGGCAGGGGAACCCGTTGCGGGTGTTCGCCCTGACGCTCAACGGTGCGCCCATCGCCATTGAGGTGAGCTTTGTCGAGCCCGAGGCGGTGCTGTCCTTTATGGGCAGTTACGACCCCGCCTATGAAGAGTTCAGCCCCGGCAAGCTGCAACTCGAAGGCTCGGTTCTGTTCGGCTACGAAAACGGCTGGACCGGGTACGACCTGCTGGCGCCGATGAACGCCTACAAAGCGTCTTGGGTGACCGATCTTATCGGCGTCGCCGACACTGTGCTGCCGCTGACGATGACGGGCCGCATGTACGCGCGCGTCGTTTTGCAGAGGCTCCGCCCGGCCGCCAAAGCGCTGGTGATGGCGCTGCCGGTGGTCTTACGCAGCCGGCTTTTTGGCCGCGCTGGGCTGACCTCGCTTTAAGCGCTCACATTGTA
>JAHCMG010000244.1 GCA_019192585.1 Devosiaceae bacterium MH13 | reverse complement strand
AATCCACCGTGCCGATCGCCGAAATCGCCTATGAGGTGGGCGTTGGGAACCTGAGCCATTTCTACGCGCTGTTTAAGCGGCATTACGCGATGACGCCGCGCCGGTATCGGCTCCGGTCAGCGGGTGGGCCGGTGCAAGGTTGAGTTGTTGTCACTCGCCGCGGGCGGCTGCTAGCATATTGATTAACCTAGCTAAAACTTGTGCATCCTGGGCAAATTAAGGGCTTGTTAACCATGATGCGCCGACGCTTCCATGATCCTTGTGTGACAAGCATGGAGTGACAGACATGACGACAGCCTCGTTTCCCGATGGCGCCGGACCCACGCCGCAAACGCGCGGCGAAGAGATGGAGCTGATGCTGAAGGGCTATGGCTTGATCACCGCGAACATCCTGTACCGTATGCCCGACCATCCGAGCCTGCTGCAAACGTTCATCTGGCAGGCCTACGATCAAGCGCCCAAGTTTCCGAAGCTCGGAGAGTTTCTCGATTTCTGGAAGGCCGAGCTCGATGGCCCGCTTCACTCGGTGCAAGTGGCGCATCGCCAGCTGATCAGCCCGGGTGTCTGGCGCAAGGTGGACGGCGAGTTTCCGCTCCACTGATCACCCCTTTCGCGCACCCTTCTACGCCCCACTGTCAGGGGCGTGACCGTTGACGGTTCAAGCCGCCGCGATTACCGCAGGGATGGGCCTCAACGGATGGGCCCGGCGCGGTCGGGGAGGGCCCAACATGAAGCGTTCGCAAGTCAACGCCATTTTGGAAGAGGGCGACGCCTTCCTCCGGTCATTCAGCTACACACTGCCGCCCTTTGCCTATTGGAGCCCCGACGAGCTGGTCGCCAACTGCACCGGTGAGGATCGCTCGCTGGTTGCCGAGCGCCGCATGGGTTGGGATGTGACTGACTATGCCGCCGGCAAGTTTGCCGAGACGGGCCTGTTCTTGTTCACCGTGCGCAACGGCCTGTTGCGTGATCTGCAGGCGGGCGGCGGCATGGTCTACGCCGAAAAGATCATGATCACCCGCAAGGATCAGCTCGCACCGATGCACCGGCACAATGTGAAGGCGGAAGACATTATCAACCGCGGCGGCGGCACGCTGGTGCTCGAACTGTTCAACTCCGACCCAGAAGGCTGGCTCGATGGGGAAACCAAGGTCACCGTTCCGGTCGATGGGCAGTTGCGGACGGTCGATGCCGGCGGGCTGTTGAAGCTAGAGCCGGGCGAAAGCGTCACGCTGATGCCGGGCGTTTGGCACGCTTTCTGGGCGGAGAAGGCCGATGTGCTGATCGGTGAGGTCTCGACCGTCAACGATGATGAGACCGACAATGTCTTCCGCGAAGACATTCCCCGCTTCACCGCGATCGAAGAAGACGAAGCGCCCAAGCACCTGCTGGTCTCTGACTATGACGCGTGGCTTCCCGGCGGCTTAGACGCGGCGGGCTGATTGACCCAAGCTTTGGCGGCGCCGCAGCCAGGCGCCTTTGGCTGGCATATAAAGCGGACGCTGATCCTTGCCGGACCGGTGATCCTCTCGCGGGTTGGCGTGCTCTTGATGACGACGCTCGACGTTGTCGTCGTGGGCCGGGCCGGTGCGCAGGAGCTCGCCTTTTACGTCCTTGGCTACGCGATCTTTGACAGTTTGGTCGCGCTGATGGCCGGCCTGCAACTGGGCGTGCCGACGCTGGTCTCACGCTCGGTCGGGGCAGGGGTGCCGCAGTTTGCGGGGCTTATCTGGCGGCGTGGCCTGCTCTTTGCTGTGGTGATTGGCGGTGTCTTTGCGCTCGCGCTGCAATCCGCGCCCTGGTTCTTCAGCATCAGCGGGCAGGATCCGCTCCTTGCCGAGGGCGGCGGGCGCGTGACCGCGCTGCTGGGCTTCTGTCTGCCGTTTATGGGGCTCTATCTGGTCTCGGCGATGTTGCTCGAAGCACTCGAGAAGCCTTTCCATGCCACGGTCGCGGTCGGCATTGCGAATGTCGTCAACCTTGGGCTCAGCATTGTCCTGGTATTCGGTTTCGGGCCGATCCCTGCCATGGGCGCTTGGGGCTGTGCGCTGGCGACGCTCATCACGTCGGCAGCGCTGGGTATCGGGTTGGCCGCTTACGTTCGCTACGCTCTGAAGGGGCGCGAGGCGTATGGCCTGGCTGATGCACTGGTGGATGGCGCGGCAGCTTCTGACCCGCCCAGTGCCGCAGAGCAACGGCAGTTGGGGTTTGCCTCCGGCGCCTCTTACGGTCTCGAGGCCGCGTCCTTCACCGCCATCACCCTGATTGCGGGCCTGCTGGGCGTGATTGGCCTTGCAGCCATGGGCGTCATGTTCCAGCTGTTCGCGCTCACCTTCATGGTGTCGTTTGGTATTGCCGGCGCAACACAGGTGCGCGTGGGCAACGCCTGGGGGCGCGGCAATGCCAGCGACATGGAGCGCGCGGGCTGGGCTGGCTTTGCCATGTCGGTCCTGTGCTCAGTGACGCTCAGCGCGCTGTTCCTGGGGTTCCCGGAGCAAGCGGCGGGACTTTTGACCAATGACGCCCAAGTGCTCGCCGCAGCCATGCCCGTCATGGTCTGGATGGTCACGGCGCTGGTGGCCGATGGCGGCCAGACCGTGCTCAACCATGCCTGCCGGGGGCGCGGCGACACCTGGCTGCCGACCTTGCTGCATCTGTGCAGCTATTGGCTGGTGATGGTGCCCCTTGCCTGGGTTCTGGGCATCGCGCTCGATGGCGGACCGGTGGGTCTCTACCAGGCCATCATGGTCAGCAGTTTTGTCTCGCTCGTCTCTATGGGCGTCCGCTTTCGGTTGCTCTCACGGAGAGGATTGCCGCCCGCTGCGCCCAGTTGAGCCCTTGAAAGGAGAGCACCGCGTGTAGCATGCTCTCGGAAGCGGTTTCGCGTTTGCACGCGCCGCCGCCAACAAAAAGCCTTCCCATCGGAGCGCATCCGCCAGTCTCCGAGGGCGTTGGACGAGGGTCCAGCGGTGGGGCCACCAAGAACGCCGGGCCAACCGGCACACCAAGGGAGATCGGGCGGTGACCGGGCAAAAGTACAAACCCCGCAGCGCAGGCCGCGCGGGGGCGGCGCGCAGTGGCGTCAACATCAACGATCTCGCAGAACGAGCGGGCGTCGCGCCGGCCACCGTGTCGCGGGCGCTCAATGGCTATGCGGACATCGCCGAGGCGACGCGCGAGCGGATTTTGAAGCTTGCGCGCGAGATGAACTATCGGCCGTCCTCGCGAGCCCGGCAGTTGGCCCGGGGCAGCATCGAGACCGTGGCGTTCGTTCTGCCGGCGCCGCATGGGCCGGTGTACGACCCCTTCCTATCAGACTTTCTCGATGCGCTCGCCGCCGCGTTGGCCGACCATGATTACGACCTGCTGGTCGCCACGGTGCGCCAGGGCGAGACGGAGACGGAGGTGTATCGCCGCCTCATCTCGGCGCAAAAGACGGCCGGGTTCATCATCACAAACTCCCGTGATCATGACCCACGCATCAAGCTTTTGCAGGATGTCGGCGTGCCGTTTGTGGTCTATGGCCGCGCCAAACTCGATGCGCCCTTTGCCTCGGTCGACATGGACAATGAGGTGGCGCTCGCTGGCATGGTCGACCATCTTGTGGCGCTGGGCCACCGGCGCATCGCCTATATCGATCTTGATGACAGCGCGACCTTTGCCCGGCTACGGCGGGCTGGTTTTGATGCGGGCGTTGCGCGCAACAAACTGCCTGCAGAAGACATTGCCATTGTATCCAGCGCGCATGATTCGGCGGGTGGCCAATCGGCGGTCTCAGCGCTGTTCGATGGCACCGCGTCGCACCGGCCCACGGCGGTGGTCTGCCCCGCGGATGTTGTCGCCATCGGCGTTATCCAGGCCGTCACCGCGCGCGGCTTTGTTGTCGGCCGCGATGTGTCGGTCACCGGCTACGATGGCGTGCCGCTGGGCGCATTCACCTCACCGCCGCTGACGACCATGAGCCAGCCGACGCGCGAGATCGGCAAATGGCTGGTGGAAACTCTGTTTGCGATGATGGCGGGCAAGGACCCGGCGGACTTCCAAACGGTTCTGGCACCGACTTTGGTGCGGCGCGAATCCGATGGCTCGCCGACTTTGGTTACGGGGCCGCGCGCAAGCGATGTGATCGGCTAGGTCGCCATCAGGCGCGGCACGTCTGCCCACAAGAGCGCCCGGCCGTGCGTCACGTAGGCCGTAAGCGGGCCGTCCGTTTCGTTTGAGAGCGTCAGCGTGCTGCCAAAGGGCACTTCGACAGCGTCGAGCGGCCACTTGGCCCCTTCGAGCGTCAGGCCGCTCAGTTCGCCGATCGGCAAAACGCTGAACCGGGTCCCGTTTGGAAGATCGAAGGTTTGCGGCTGCGGGCCGAGCGGTATTGCGCTTTGCTCGCCATCCATCAGCTGCACCCTCACGCCTTGTTCCGCCAAGGCGCTGGCCTGGGTCAGCACCGCAAAACTGTGGTCCAGCCGCCCGCCAAACGCTCCCACAAAGAGGATATCGTTTGCGCCGCGTTCGAAGGCAGCCTTGATGGCCAGCGCCCCGTCGGTTGCATCCTTTTCAGCCGGAAAGGCCTGCCGAGGAACATTCGCGTAGCGCTCAAGGTCTGCTGGGTGCGCGGAATCGAAGTCACCCACCCACAGTTCTGGGGTCACGCGCAAGGGTTCGGCGTGGGTGATACCGCCATCGGCGGCAAGGATGCGGCGGCCGTTCGCCGCCTCACGTAGCGCGCTGGAGGCGCGGATGGGCCCGGCAAGGAGGATCGCAAAGGCGGAGGATGAAGGGGGCACTCGGCGGCGCTCACGCATCAAGGTCGACAAGCCGCTGTCGTTGCCATGGGTGGTGACGCCGCGCAAGCGCAAGGTCGACGGCGTGGGCCAGGTGGACACGCGGCCGGCGGTTGCCTATATCGGACCTCGCTCACCGGGGTGCCCTTTGGGGCTGAGAGGAGAGCCAAGGGTCGCAGGTTCGCGCGGCCCGATGGCGCCAACCCGCAGAACCTGATCCGGATCATGCCGGCGGAGGGATTTGGGCAAGCCGTACGGGGTCTGCCCGCCGGCTGTTCTCCAAACCTTACCGTCTCAGACCGGGTCTCCACACTTGGAGGACCGTTTGATGACACTCTCTTTCTCTGAATTTCAAAGGCCAGCCGCCCGGCGCGTGCTGACCGCTTTTGCGGCCGGTTCGGCCCTGCTGGCCGCGCCCGTGATCGCGCCTATGGCCGCGCTGGCGGATGATCGCGAACTGACGATCTACACCTATGACAGCTTCGTTGCCGATTGGGGCCCCGGCCCCCTTTTGACCGAGCAGTTTGAGGCGCAATGCGGCTGCACGATCAACTGGGTTGCGCCGGGCGATGGGGTCGCCGTGCTGAACCGTCTGCGCTTTGAGGGCGACCAGACCGATGCCGATCTTGTGCTCGGGCTCGACACCAACCTAATCGCTGAGGCGCGCGACACCGGCTTGATCGCGGCACACGAAACCGACCTTTCCGCGCTTGAACTGCCGCTCGCCTGGGACGATGAGGCCTTTGTGCCGTTCGATTTCGGCTACTTTGCCATTGTCTATGACACACAAGCCATCACCTCGCCGCCGACCTCGCTCGACGCGCTGATCGCAATGGACGACACGCACCCGCTGGTCATCCAGGACCCGCGAACCTCAACGCCGGGGCTTGGGTTCCTGTTGTGGATGAAGGCGGTCTATGGCGATGAGGCGGCGCAGAAATGGGCTGATCTGAACGACAGTGTTCTGACCGTCACGCCGGGTTGGAGCGAGGCCTACGGGCTATTCACCTCCGGCGAAGCGCCCATGGTGCTCAGCTACACAACATCGCCGGCCTACCACATGGTTGTGGAAAGCGATGAGCGGTACCAGGCGCTGGCTTTCGACGAGGGCCACTACATGCAGATTGAGGTTGCCGCGGCCATTGAAGGCTCGCCCGAGCTTGATTTGGCGCGCGACTTCCTCGCCTTCCTGATCTCGCCGCAGGCCCAGTCGGTGCTTCCGGTGACCAACTGGATGCTGCCCGTGGCCGCTGGTGCAGAACCCCTGCCGGAGCCGTTTGAGCGGCTGGTTGAACCAAGCGAAGCGCTCCTTTTGGAGCCGGAGATGGTGGCCGAACAGCGCGCCACCTGGGTGGAGGAATGGCTTGACGCCGTCAGCCGCTGATCGGCTCATACGCCCACTGCCAGGGCTCGCGGTCGTTGCGGGCCTTGGCGGCTTTGTCGCCATCGCGCTGGGCGCGCTGCTGTTTGCGCAGCCGGGCGGGCTTGGCGCGTTGCCGTTTGATCGGGTGCTGTCGCCCTATATGGGGCGGATCATTGAGTTTACGCTTACGCAAACGGCATTATCTGTCGGCCTGTCCATCCTTGGCGCTGTGCCGCTTGCGGTGGTGCTGGCGCGCCATCGCCGCTTTGCAGGCCGGAGTGCGCTGGTTCGCCTGCTGGCGCTGCCGTTGGCGCTGCCGCCGCTGGTGGCTGTGTTGGGCCTTTTGGAGGTCTGGGGCCGGTCAGGCTGGGTCTCCGCGCTGCTCGACGCCTTGGGCGTGGATGCGCGCGTGTCGATCTTTGGGCTTCAAGGCGTTGTGCTTGCCCATGTCTTCTTCAACCTGCCTCTGGCCGCCCGTCTGATGCTCGCGCATCTTGAGCGGCAGCCCGCCAGCGTGTTCCGGCTCGCCGATCAACTTGGTCTTGCGGGCTGGGCGCGGTTTCGGCGCATCGAGGCGCCGCTTCTGCTGCCTCATGTGCCGGCGATTGCGGGGCTGATCGCCATGCTGTGCATTGGCTCGTTCACGATTGTCCTGACGCTTGGCGGCGGGCCGTCGGCCGCGACGCTTGAAGTGGCGATCTACCAGGCGCTCCGGTTCGATTTCGACCCGCCGCTTGCGGCCCTGTTGACGTTGATGCAGCTCTGCCTCGCGGGCACGCTCCTCTTCCTTCTAAAGCTGGCAGGCGGTGCGCCTGAAGACAGGGCAGGGGCAGCGCCGGCGCTGCAGGCCTGGGCGCCCGCGCCGGGGTGGGTGGCCAGCGTGTTGATGGCGCTCTGCGCCGGGTTCATCATCGCGCCGCTTGCTGGCCTTGCTTTATCGGGGGCGCAGGCGGAGTGGTCGCGGATCCTGGCCATGCCGCGGTTCTGGGACGCGGCGCTGACGAGCTTCGTGATCGCGGTGCTGGCGGGGCTCCTCTCCACCGCATGCGGCTACGCCCTTGTTGCCACGAAGCTGCGCGGGTTCCGCCGCCCGACCGCCGCAAGCACCTTGTTCGGCGTTGGCTATCAAGCTGTAGGGTCGTCGGTGCTCGCGATCCCGCCCATCGTGCTCGGCGCAGGTTGGTTCTTGCTGTTGCGCTCCGCGCCTGAGCCGACGCTGATCGCCGCCGGGCTGATCGTCATCGTCAATGCGCTGATGGCGCTGCCCTTCGTTTTGCGCGTTCTTGAGCCGGCCATGGGGGCTGTCGAACGGCGCTATGGACGTCTCGCTGATGGTCTCGGTTTGTCCGAACGTCGCCGGTTTGTCCGCCTCGATGGACCGGTCATGGCCCGTTCGTTCGCGGCCGGTTTCGCGTTCGCTCTGGTGCTGTCGGTTGGCGACTTGGGTGCCGCCGCGCTGTTCGGCGCGTACGAGCTTGAGACGCTTCCGATCCTCATCTTGAACCTGATGGGCAGTTACCGCACGAGCGATGCGGCGGGTGTCGCGCTGGCGCTCGGTGTTTTCGTTTTTGCACTTCTCATGGTCGCCGATCGGCTGGATCGGGTGGCGCGATGATCAGGCTCGACCAGGTGGCCCTGACGCTGGGTGACAGTGCGCACTTTCGCTTCGACCTCACGGTGGAGGCCGGCGAGACGGTGGGCGTTGTCGGGCCCAGCGGGGCGGGTAAATCGACCCTGTTCGACATCATCGCCGGCTACCATCTTCCGGCGGAAGGTCAGGTTTATCTTTCAGGTGAAGATCACACGCACACGCCGCCTTCAGGCCGGCCGGTGTCGTTCATGTTCCAGTCGAACAATGTGTTCGACCATCTCGATGTCGCGACCAATGTTGGACTTGGGATCAGCCCGCATTTCAAACGCGATTCCAAAAGCTTAGCGGTCGTTCGCGAGGCTCTTGAAAAGGTCGGGCTCGAAGGCTTTGAAGCCCGGCGCGCCGCCGCGCTGTCAGGGGGCGAAGCGCAGCGGGTTGCTCTGGCGCGCGTCCTGGTGCGGGACCGGCCGGTTCTGTTGTTGGATGAACCGTTCGCCGCGCTCGGGCCATCCATGCGTGCGGACCTGTCGAGCCTTGTGCGCGATCTTCAAGCGGCGCGTCAGCTGACGGTTCTGATGATCTCGCACGCACCGACGGAGCTGCGCGGCATCTGCGAGCGGCTGCTGTTTTTGCAAGCGGGAACCGTGGTTCAAGATGGTCCGCTGGAGGCAATCTTGGGGGCTGGACCGGAGACGCCGATGGGCCGCTATCTCGGCGCTCGCCCGACGCCTCCTTCGTCGCCATAGGCGCGTCACGCTTCATGCGGTACCTTCGCGGGCAGATACCCCCCGTCTGCCTTTTTCTTGAAGCTATCCATGACAGAGACCACCGAACCCGAAGCGATGCCGGTCAATGTGCCGTTCGCATCACTAACCATTGGCCAGAGCGTACAAGTTGAGCACTTGTGCACGGCCAATGATCTGATTGTCTTTGCCCACGCTTCGGGCAACCGCAACCCGATCCACCTGCCCGCCACAGACTTCACCGGAGACGGCCAGTCCGATGCGCCGGTTGCTCCCTCGATGTGGCTCGCGTCGCTTATCTCTGCGATTTTGGGCAACCGGCTGCCGGGGCCGGGGAGCCTATACTTATCGCAGACACTGGCGTTTGCGGCCCGCGCCAAAGTTGGTGACCGGCTGATCGTGAAGGCCACGGTGACCTCGATTGCCGACAACCGCGCGATCACGCTCGATACGAGTGTAAGCACCGCCGAAGGCGCGCTTCTTGTGTCCGGTGAAGCGCAGGTGCGCGCGCCCGATCACCCGCTTTACCTTGGCGACATCGACGTGCCGCCCGTGCAGGTGCAAAAGCATGCGCTGTTCGATGCCATGCTCGGTGCCGCGCAATCGCTGCCGCCCATGCCGGTGGCCGTCGTCGCGCCGGATGACCCCAACTCCTTGGGCGGCGCGCTGCTCGCCCGCTATGAAGGGCTCATCGTACCCATTCTCGTGGGCTCGAAGGCCCGGATCAGCGAGGCTGCTGAAACACTCTCGGTATCGCTCGAGGGTCTTGAGCTGATCGACATTGATGACGAGCCAGCGTCGGCTGGCCGTGCGGTTCAACTGGTTCATGAGGGCCGCGCCAACGCCGTCATGAAGGGTCACCTGCATACCGATGGTTTGCTCAAGCATGTTGTGAAGGCCGATGGCGGGCTGCGCGCCGGCAAGCGTATCAGCCATGTCTTCGTCATGGATGTGCCCGGCTGGCCGCAGCCGATCTTGATCACCGATGCGGCGATCAACATCACGCCGGACCTCAAAACAAAGGTCGACATCGTTCAAAACGCGATCGATTTGGCCCGCGCGATCGGCATCAACCCGCCCAAGGTTGGCATCCTCTCGGCGGTGGAGACCGTGAACCCGGCTATTCCGTCAACCATCGATGCGGCGGTACTCTCGAAGATGGCCGAGCGGGGGCAGATCAAGGGCGGAATCGTCGACGGCCCGCTGGCGATGGACAATGCAGTAGATGTTGGCGCCGCGCGCACCAAGGGGATCACCAGCTTGGTGGCCGGCCATGCCAATGTGCTCGTCGCGCCCAACCTTGAGGCCGGCAACATGCTGGCCAAGGAGCTGACCTTCCTCGCCCATGCGGAGGCGGCTGGGCTGCTGGTTGGCGCCAGCGTGCCGGTTATACTGACCAGCCGGGCCGACGATGACAAAGCGCGCTTGGCCTCCTGCGCGCTCGCCGCGCTCTACGATGTCTGGCTGCGGACCGGAAAACCGGTTGACCCGGACATGTTTGCCACCGCCGACACGTAGGGTCACCCGCTATGCTGCAGCCCAGTATCCTGACGCTCAATGCGGGGTCATCGAGCCTCAAGTTCAGCGTGTTTGCCGCGGGCGATGCCGAGCCGACGCGGCTCTATCGCGGGGCGTTTGATCGTGGCGCGGCGCCCGACCGGGTGACGGTTCGCTCGCATGATGGAGATCAGGAGCAGCTGCCGCTTGATGAGCCGGGAGCCCTCGCGTCGGCCTTTCGCGCCGTCCTTGCCTGGTGCGAGCGAGCCGAGGACCTTGGCCCCGTGCAGGCGGTGGGCCACCGGATTGTCCATGGCGGGCTCGATTTCGCCGCACCCACCGAGCTGACAGACGCCGCGATTGCGAAGCTGCGCGTCCTTGAGCCGCTGGCGCCCTTGCATCAGCCGCACAATCTCGATGGCGTGCTGGTGGCCCGTGAGGCGTTTCCGCAGGCCATGCAAATTGGCTGTTTCGACACCGCGTTTCATCGCACCCACCCCTTTGTGAATGACACGTTCGGGCTGCCCCACCGCTTTTACGATGAGGGCGTGCGGCGCTACGGGTTCCATGGGCTCTCTTATGATTATGTCAGCCACGCCGTGGCCGCGCAGTGGCCTGAGCTCGCCCATGGCCGGGTGGTGATTGCGCATCTGGGCAATGGCGCGTCCATGTGCGCGGTCCGTGATGGCAAGAGCGTCGGCTCCACCATGGGCTTCTCCGCGCTTGATGGGCTGCCGATGGGCACCCGCTGCGGGCAGATCGACCCCGGCGTGCTTCTGTACCTGATGCAGACGCACGGCATGGATGCCGACGCGATCACCGATCTTCTGTACAAACAGTCGGGCCTGAAAGGCCTGTCGGGGATCGGCAACGATATGCGGGAACTGCTCGCGAGCGATGACCCGCGTGCACGCCAAGCCATCGACTATTTCGTCTTCCGCATCCGGCGGGAAGTGGGCGGTATGACCGCCGTGCTTGGCGGCCTTGACGCGCTGGTGTTCACCGGCGGCATTGGCGAGAACGCTGCGCCGATCCGGGCCGAAGTGTGCGCCGGCTTCGAGTGGCTGGGCCTGACCTTCGATGACGCGGCCAACGACCACAATGCTGCCCGTATCAGCGGCGATGGTTCTGCCGTGCAGGTGTTGGTGGTGCCGACTGACGAGGAAGCGGTGATCGCGAGGGCGTCGGCGCAGTTTCTCACAGGGGGCTAGGCCGAGGCTTCGCCGCTGGCCCACACAAAGCAGTGAGTGGTACACTAGCGAGATGGTCGACTCTTCTCCCCCTGCGCATCCGCCCCGCGACCCGCTTGGCCCGGACCTGTCGGTGGGTGAGGCGCCTGGAGCCGGCGCTTCGGGCCCCCCGAACGTTTTGCCAGTTGTCAGCCGTGCGGGGCGCCTGTCGGACGCATTGAGGCGCGCTCGCGCCCGCCAGCTTGAAAACGAGGCCGCAGAGGGCTCCGTCCGGACCGCCGCTATGGGGCTGCTGACGGCCGACCTGTCGCACCTTGCTGCCGAGCTTGACGGGCTCGACGGCGGTGCCGTGGGCCAATTCGAGCTCGTCCAATCGGTGAGCGGTGACCGGCTGGTGATCGACCCAATCAGCTTTGTTGAGCTGGCGGCAGACGATCAGACCTACCGCCTGATCCGGCAGCGTCGCGAGGGCGCACAAACGGTGTTTGAAAGCACCGATCGCGGCGCGATGGCGGATGCGGTGGCCGACTATATGGCCGACCGGATCGTTGAACGCGAAAACCTTGAGCAGCCTGTCGCGCCGCCCGCATTGGCGGAGCCGCAAAAGCCTCGCCTCGCCGGGCAGCGCAAAGCGGGCGCTGATGGTGCGGTGACGCTGGCCGATATTGCCGGCCAAGCGGCTAAAGCTTCGGACCGGCCGGCGCGCGGCAGCTCTGGATGGGGCCACTTTTGGAGCTTTGTGGTCGGCGCGCTGTTTTCGGCTGGCGCTCTGCTCGCCTATGCCTGGCTCAGCTATCCGGCCCCATGACGGTGAAGCTCTCGGTG
>JAHCMG010000243.1 GCA_019192585.1 Devosiaceae bacterium MH13 | reverse complement strand
GCAACGCTGTTCCCGACGCTGATGATGGGCATCTTCTCCAAGCGGATGAACTCCGCTGGTGCGGTGGCAGGTATGCTGGCCGGTCTGATTTCGACCTGTCTGTACCTGTTCCTGTTCCTGGGTTGGTTCTTCATCCCCGGCACGGCCATGCTGGACTCGTCGCAGTACCTGTTCGGTATTCCGCCGACCCACTTCGGCCCGATCGGCGCGCTGTTCAACTTCGTAGTTGCTTACGCAGTCTCGAACGCAACGGCCGCTCCTCCCCAGCACATTCAGGATCTGGTGGAATCGGTTCGTATCCCACGTGGCGCTGGCGCAGCCGTCGACCACTAAGGATTGGCCAACAGACGAAACAGGGGGTCCCGCAGCACTGCGGGGCCCCTTTTTGTTTGCGGCTTACCTCGCTAAGGCGGCGCTTAGGCTGGGCCCACAGGCGCCCTAGGCACTTTGCCGAACTGGCTATTGGCGCCACGGTTCGCATGGTGGCGCAGTGCCTTCATAAGCGTTGAGTGATTGATGGAAGCCGCCCGCCAGAACGCTGCGCAATTCGTTCGCCAGCATCACCCTTTTGACAGCCTGTCCGATGATGCGGCCCAATCGGTTTTGGCGTCGGTGGACGTGGAAGCCTATTCCAATGGCTCCATGATCTACGGCTTCGGCCAGGATGTTGATGGCCTGCGGATGGTCGCGCGGGGCGAAGTTGAGCTCCTATCGGCCGATGGGGATCTGGTCGCCGAAGTGCATGTTGGCGACAGTTTCGGCCAGCGCGCGCTGTTCAATGGCGGCATTGCCAATCAGGCGGCGCGGGCTCGCGCCCTCGATGAGGGCGGCGATGTGGTCGTCTACCGGCTGCCGACGGAAACGTTCGATCTGCTGATCGAAACCCAAAGCGCGTTTCGGGCGTTTTTCAAGCGGTTCGTGCCGGCGCCGGAGACCGATAAGAGTGGCGCGGACTCCAGCCTTGTTGGTGTTCAGCTTTCCGCGCTTATGACGTCGGACCCGGTGACCGTCGCGCCCACGACATCTGTCCGCGACGCCGCAAAGGTGATGGCCGACAAGCACATTTCCTGCGTCCTGGTGGTCGAAGGCGGCCAGCTTGTTGGCCTCCTCACAACGGGTGATATCACCAGCCGCATCGTCGCCGCGGGCGCGGACGTGGACGCTCCGGTCAGCACCGTGATGACCGCCGATCCACTGTGGTTCTCACCCGATGATTCCGGCTTTGACGCCATGCTCGCCATGAGCGCGCAGGGTATCGGGCACCTGCCGATTGCCGAGGACGGCAAGCCCGTCGGCATCATCACCCGGACCAATCTGGTGCGGCGCCAACAAGTGTCGGCGGTGTACATGATCGGCGATATTCGTCGCCTCTCCGATACCCAGGAGCTGGCCCATGTGGTCGATCAGGTGCCCGGCCTCTTGGCGCAGCTGGTTGGCTCGGGCGTCCAGGCGCACAAGGTCGGCCACGTGATCACCTCGATCACCGATGCGCTGACGGTGCGGCTGTTGGGACTTGCCAAGGAAAAGTTTGGGCCGCCGCCCGTGCCCTACCTTTGGCTTGCCTGCGGCAGCCAGGGCCGGCGCGAGCAGACCGGCGTGTCCGACCAGGACAATTGCCTCATCCTTGATAATGCGTTCGATCGCGAGGCGCATGATCCCTACTTCAAGGCGCTGGCGCAGTTCGTCTCGGACGGTCTCAACGAAGCGGGCTATTTCTACTGCCCCGGCGATATGATGGCGACCAACGATCAGTGGCGGCAGCCGGTGTCGGTATGGCGCGGCTACTTCGAAAAATGGGTCCGCAAGCCCGATCCGATGGCGCAGATGCTGGCCTCGGTGATGTTCGATTTGCGCGCCATTTCTGGCGAGTTGGCACTGTTCGAAGGCCTTCAGGCGCGCACGCTGGAATTGGCCAAGGCCAACTCGATCTTCCGCGCGCATATGGCCGCCAACTCGCTCAAGCACACGCCGCCGCTTGGCCTGTTCCGCGGCTTCGCGCTGATCCGATCGGGCGAACACAAGGACACCGTGGACCTCAAACACAATGGCGTCGTGCCGATTGTCGATCTGGCGCGGATGTACGCGCTGGAAGGCGCGCTCGATGCGGTCAACACCCGCGAACGGCTGGAGGCGGCGCGCGATGCGGGCACCTTGTCGACCGCCGGTGCGAGTGATCTGATTGACGCTTTTGACCTCATTTCGACGATGCGATTGCGCCACCAAGCGCGACAAATTCGTGATGGCGAGCGGCCCGATAATTTTCTGGCGCCTTCGCGGCTTTCGGCTTTCGAGCGCAATCACCTCAAAGACGCGTTCGGCGTCATCAAAACAATGCAATCAGCCCTTGGGAACGGGCGCAGCGCGGGGTAAAGCAGCGCGTCGTGATCCTTGGGTGTAATCGTACAGGCGTTCCATGTTCTTAGGCTATATCGGCGCGATCGCAGGCGGCATCGGCCTCGCCGCGCTGCTCTTGGTTGTCTCGAAGCTCTTCCGGCTCAAGCTGCCACGCTGGGCCTATCCGGCGGCAGCTGGCCTTGGGATGATCGGGCTGACCATCAATGTGGAATATGCCTGGTACAATGAGACCGCCTCAAAGCTGCCGCCCGAGGTGGAGGTGGTGCAAACCTTCACCACCCAGGCGCCTTACCAGCCCTGGACCTATGTTGTGCCGCGTATCAACCGGCTGGTCGCCGTCGACCACAGTTCGGCGCTGACCCGCCCCGATGTGGAGAACGTGGTCTTTGTGGTTGTCTACCTTGCGGAGCGGCTGACGGGCACGCTTCTCGCAGAGATGTTCATCAACTGCGAGACAGGCGAACGGACACGCACGGGCGAAGACCTGGTGCAGGACGAGCGCGGCCTTCCGCCCGAGGACAGTTGGATCATGGTCGGCACCGATCACCCGATTGTCAGTGCGGTGTGCGAGCGGCAGGGCTTGCCTATCGATCCGCAAGCGGCCGCGCAGGGCTAGCCGAGCCGCTTCTGCGGTTTCGGGTTTGGCACGGATCAAGGTTTGTTTGCCTTGTGCTGCTAGTGTCGCGGTTTGAGCTCCAACGGTCGCCAAGAACCGTGAGTGCAAACCAAGCCGATCTGCGGATCGGCAGGCAACCGGGAGACCTTTGATGTCACGTGCCAAAGGCGCAGCTGCCGCGTCTGTATCGCGTAGCCTGTGGCCACCGATTGGGCTGGCCTTTCTGGTGTTCGCCTTGGTGGCGATCAGCCTCTTCATGGGCGAAACCGGCGGGCTTGCGGCCACGCTTTCTCCCCTGGTGGTGCTTGGCCTTGCGGCCCTTCTGGGCACTTTGCTGCTGACGCGTTCGCGCCTTGCGAGGCAGGTAGATGAGGCCTCGAGCCGCGTGACCTCCGCCCTGGCCGCCGTGCCAGAGGACGGCGTCGCGCCGGTTGCTGGATTGACAGAGCCGGGCGTCTTTGCGGGCGTTATCCGCGAGATTTCTACCTTGCTCGCTGACCATGCCGAGGTCAGCTCTGGTGATCGCTCGGCGCGCGAGACCGCTGTTCGCACGCGGCTTGAGACCGTGCTGCGCGACCTGCATGACGGCGTGTTGATCTGCACGCTCGACCATCAGCTTCTCATGTACAACCGGCGCGCCCTGGAGCTGCTGGGCCGGGGCGGCGAAGCCACCTTGGCCGAGGGTGTTGGGCTTGATCGCTCTTTGTTTGAGACGCTGTCCCCGCGCACCTTTCGGCACGCGCTTGGCCGGCTGATGGCCCGCCACGCCCGTGGCCGGCATGTTGATCATGCCGATGGTCTTTCGGTGCCGCTGATGGGCGGCACGGTGAACGGCCGCATCATCATCCGCGGGCGCATGTCGCTGATGCTGGATGATGCGGGCGACGAGCCCATCGGCTATGTGGTGACCTTTGATGATGTCACCAACAGCCTCTCGCAGGCCTTGTGGCGGGAGCGCGCGTTCTTCGATTTGCAGGGCGATCTGAAAGCCCGGCTCAAAGGGCTCAAGGAGCAGCCGCAGACCGAGACGCTGGCCGATGAGGTGTCGGCGCTGGCCCAGGAGATCGACCGGCTCGACGCGCTGCTGCTCGATGTTCTAGGCAGCGCCTGGCCGATGAGCGCGGTGTTCTCGAGCACTCTGTTCTCCTGCGTCGCGGACCGTAACTCCGAAGACCGGGCGCTCACTTTCGATGTGGAAGGTGATCCGGTTTGGCTGCATTGCGATAGCGCGGCTATCACTGATCTCATCGATCGACTCGCCAACCGCGTCGCGGTCCAGGAAGGGATCTATTACTTCCGACTCATTGCGACATTGGCGCAGGATGGCGAAGCCTATGTGGAACTGATGTATGAAGGTCAGCCCATCGCAGACCCGATGCTTGCCGAGTGGCTCGAGGAGCCGCTCGATGCGGACCTGGGCGCGGTGACGGGCACCGATGTGCTGCACCGGCACCGGACGGCCGTCGGTTCGTCAGCCATCAATGAACGGATTTCGCGCCTGCGGCTGACCTTGCGGGTGGCTGCCGAACGCTATGATCGGACGGAGCGGTCCTTCGCGCCCGCGGAGGCGCGCGCTGAGTTCTACGATTTTGATCTGTTGCACAGGCCGCATGCCAGCGAGCTAGACGCGACGCCGCTCTCGGCGCTCACCTGCGTTGTCTTCGATACCGAGACCACGGGCCTTGAGCCCTCCAAGGGCGACGAGATCATCTCCATCGGGGCCGCGCGGATCGTCAATGGGCGCCTCTTGCGTGGCGAGATCTTCAACGAGTTCGTCAATCCCGGCCGCTCGATCCCAGCCGCGTCGACGAAGATCCACGGTATCACCAGTGCCATGGTTGCCGATGCGCCGTCGGCGCTCGAAACCCTGCCGCGCTTTCACCGCTATGTCGGCCCCGCTGCGCTGATCGCGCACAATGCGGCCTTCGACATGAAGTTCCTGGCGCTCAAGGAAAGCGCCGTGGGCGTGCGGTTCAGCCAGCCGGTGCTCGACACTTTGCTTTTGGCCGCTCATGCGCTGGGCCGGGATGAAACGCTGTCGCTCGACGGCCTGTCCGAGCGCTTTGGCATCACGTTGCCGCCGGAAGATCGGCACACCGCCCTCGGAGACGCGCTCGCGACCGGGGAGGTGTTCCTCCGGCTCTTGCCGATCTTGGAGACCAAGGGTGTGCGGACGCTGGGGGACGCTTTGGCCGCTTCTGATCGGCAGGTGGGCTTGCGGCGGATGCAGGAGCAGTTCTGAACGGACCGCGTCGTGCGCAAATGAAAGGGCCCGCCAGCGTGGTTGCTGACGGGCCCTTTGTTTTGAGTGGCGGGTTCTAGACCCCGTAGAGGTTAGGCTTCGACGATCTCGTCATCCTCGCCGGGCGCGGCGAGTTCGGGATTGGCGCCGTTAAGGCCGATGAAGAACAGGCTCACCAGAAAGACCGGCGTTGCGATCAGCGCGAACACGGTCAGCGCGATGGGCCCAAAGATGATCAAGCAGATCAGAAGGCCGACTACGGCGTTGATAAGGAACATCGACAGCGTGGTGGCATCGGTCCAGCGCCCGCGGAACAGGCTTGGCTTTGGGGCGTCTTCCGCCGGCGCAGCGTCTGCAGCGGGCTCGACGCCCATGCGCTCATCGCGCTTGGCGATGGCTTTGCGCAAAATGCCCGTCAGAACCGCGGGAATGAACAGAACGATGCTGGCAATCAGCGCGATCGGCGCGCCCAGAACCTTTGCGAGCCCTGTTTGCTCGGCGCCCGAGGTGAGGCTCGGCCAGGCGAACAGAAGGCCGAACAGGATGAGGCCGACAATGGTCACCCAGATCGCACCAGTGACGCCGCCAACGGCGTAGCCGATGCCGCCAAAGCCGATCACGTTGATCAGCAGGACGATCAGGCCGCCAAGCGTGGAGCCGCCTTGGCTTTTGCTGGAAGATTGCGCGCTCATGGTTTCGCTTCCCTCTGTGGAATGGGGTCTTGGTGTTCAGGATGGTCGTCTGCGTAGAGGATCCGCTCGGCCGCGCCTTGAAGATCATCAAACTGGCCGCTTTTTAGGGCCCAAGAAAAGCCGATCAGGCCGACAAGCGACGCAAACAGCGCCAGCGGGATCAAAAACAGCAAGATATCCATCAGTTCGCCTCCGCTGCGGCGGTGGCCGTGGCTTGTGCGACCGCCGTCCGTGAGGGGCTGCGCGTTGCGATGGCGGCGATGGGGTTGATGCCGTCAAGGCGGAGGGCGTTGAGCGTCACGATCAGCGAGGAGGCCGCCATGGCGATGGCCGCGATCCAGGGGGTGACGAAGCCGAGCACGGCGACGGGGATCAGGACGAGATTGTAGACGACCGCAAAGGCGATGTTCTGCCGAATGATTGCGCGGGTCCGCTTGGCGACCGAGAGCATCTCGGGCAGCGCCTCGAGTGTCTTGCCTTGGAACACGAGATCAGCCGCGCGCCTTGAGATGTCGGCAGCGTTGGCGGGGGCGAGTGAGGCGTGCGCGGCGGCGAGGGCAGGGGTGTCGTTGAGGCCGTCACCGACCATCAAGACATGCTCGCCCGCCTGTTTGCGGTCCTCGATGAGCGCGATCTTGTCGCTGGGCGAATGCTCGGCCTTCCAGTCCGCAATGCCAACCTCGGCGGCGAGCGCCGCGACATTGGGCGCGCGGTCGCCAGACAAGATCGACAGGTTCAGCCCGCGCGCGCGAAGCGTCTCGACCACCTTGTCGGTTCCGGGGCGCACTTGCGGTGCGATCTCAAAGCGGACGGGTGGTTTGCCGGGCTGGGTGAGCCAAACTTCGGTTTGCAGCGATGCGCCGGCGCCATCGCCAAGGCTCTGTTGGTCGATCCCGCACCATTTTGCGGAGCCCAGCCGCACGTCGCCCCGCGGTGTGCTGAGGCTCAGGCCAAGGCCCGGGCTTTCTTCGGCGCCCTTGGCGCGGGGCACATCGAGCGCCGCTTGGCGGATCGCTTGTGAAAGCGGGTGGCGGCTGACCGCAGCCATGGAGGCGGCCAGCGCCAAGTCGTCCGCGTCCCCATTGTGGCGGCGTAGTTCGGGCTCGAGCGTGGTCAGCGTGCCGGTCTTGTCGAAGACGATAGTGTCGATGGCTGCGAGCCGCTCAAGCGCCGTATCGGACTTCACCAAGACGCCCATGCGGCTGAGCTTACCAGCCGCGACAACCTGGGTGATGGGCACCGCGAGCCCCAGGGCGCAGGGGCAGGTGATGATGAGGACGCACACGGCGATCATCAGCGCTTCGGGCACCGCCATGCCGCCGATCAGCCACCAGCCCAAAAAGGCGCCCAGCGCGAGGGCATGCACGGTGGGCGAGTACCAGCGCACCACTTTGTCGGCGAAGGCGTTGTAGCGTCCCTTTTTCTGTTCGGCGGCCTCAAGAAGGCGGACGATCTCCGCCAGAACTGTCGCCTCGCCGACGCTTTTGACTTTCGCGACCAAGGGGCCGGTCAGGTTCATCGTCCCGGCAAGGACTGCTGTGCCGGGCGCGACATCTTTGGGCGCTGTCTCGCCGTCGATCAGCGCCGTGTCGATGCTGGACGTGCCTTCGGTGATGACGCCGTCGACGCCGATCCGCTCGCCAGCCGCGATGTGCACCAGATCGCCTGCGCTCAGG
>JAHCMG010000242.1 GCA_019192585.1 Devosiaceae bacterium MH13 | reverse complement strand
GAGGGCAGCAGCTTGGTTTGGGTCAGGGCGTTCATGAGCACTCTCCGGTTGGTGCGCGCGGTTTTTGGCCCGATGGTCGGGCAGGTCTGCCGGACATGATAGCCGCACTGGCCGTCATATCAATCATAAACTGTCATATTCGATCATCTTGAATAGTTTTGTGACAAAAAATGATTGATTGCGATTGACAGGGACCGGAAATCTGCACGACTGTCAGGGAAAGACCAGACCGAACCGGGAGCCCCCATGCACGAACGTGATCGCCAACGACTGATAGTGTCGGCTGCGCAGGACCGTTCGATTGTCACGGTCGCTGAGCTGACAGAATTGACGGGCGCGTCTGAGGCCACCATCCGCCGCGACATCAACACGCTGGATGAGCAAGGCAAGCTGCGGCGGGTGCGTGGTGGCGCGGAAGCGTTGGCGCCGCGTCAGTTCCCAAGCCTAGCCGGGCGCCCGTTTTCGATGAACGCCGCCTACGCAAAGGCGGAGAAGACCGCGATTGCCCGCGCCGCGGCCGCGATGAACGAAGATGGCGACCCCATCATCATCAATGGCGGCACGACAACCTACGAGATGGTGCACTTTCTTGCCGCTAAGCGCCTGAAAGTGCTCACCAACTCGCTACCGATTGCCAACCATCTGCTGGCCCATTCGCAAAACCAGCTGCTGATGCCTGGTGGCGCGATCTATCGTGAGCAGAACATCGTTCTGAGCTCCTTTCAGGATGATGCGTCGGGGCACTTTTGGGCGCGGCGTATGTTCATGGGCTGCCAAGGCATCGCCCCCATCGGCATTATGGAAGTCGATCCGCTGGTGATCCGCGCTGAAGAGAAGCTGATCAACCGGGCGGACCAGCTGATTGTCCTTGCCGACAGCACGAAATTCGAAGGCCGTTCCAGCTTGGTGCTCTGCCCGCTGGAACGCATCGATACGGTCATAACCGACGATAAAATCGGCGACCGCAATGCCGCGATGATCGAGTCTGCAGGCGTGCAACTGATCACCGTCACACCGGGAGAAGCCGGCAGCAGTTTGGCCGCTTCATCTTAAAAAGAACGCTCGTAGGGAGGAACCAATGAGCATCACACGTCGCATTTTTACAAGCACCGTCGCCGCACTGGCGCTGACAGCCGGAACGAGCGGCGCCATGGCGCAGGACGATCCGGTTCGCATCGCACTGCTAGTTAAAGCGCTTGGCATCGGCTTCTTTGAAGCGGCCCGCGATGGGGCCATGGAAGCCGCTGAAGAGCTCGGCAATGTCGAGGTTATCTATACCGGCCCGACAGACACCACAGCTGAGGGTCAGATCGAGGTGATCAACTCGCTGATCGCGCAGGGCGTTGATGCTATCGCGATTTCGGCCAACGACCCGGATGCTGTTGCGCCCGCTCTGCGCCGCGCCCAGCAGCGCGGTATTACCGTGATTTCATGGGATTCTGGCGTCGCGGAAGACGCGCGTGAGCTGCATCTCGCGCCGTCGTCCGATGCGCTGATCGGCAACACGATCATCAAGCTGGCGGCTGACCATCTGCCCGACGGTGGCCAGGTTGCAGTGCTGTCCGCCACCTCGACATCCACCAACCAGAACACCTGGATTGCCGAGATGAATGCTGTGATGGGCGACTATCCCGGCATCGAAGTGGTCGCCACCGTTTATGGCGATGACCTTGCCGACAAGTCCTACCGTGAGGCCACTGGGCTGATGCAGACCTATCCCGATCTTGACGCGATCATCGCGCCGACCTCCGTGGGCATCGTTGCTGCCGCGCGCGCGGTGGAAGATGCCGGCAAGGTTGGTGAAGTGAACGTCACCGGCCTGGGCCTGCCGTCGGAGATGGCGAGCGCCATCGACAGCGGTGCGTCGCAGTCCTTTGCGATCTGGAACCCGATTGATCTTGGGTACTCGGCGACGGTTCTCGCCTACAATCTGGCCACCGATGCCGCCGAGGCTGGCCCGGGCGCGACGATTCCGATGGGCCGCATGGGTGATCTGACGCTGGATGACAGCGGCACGGGTGCCATGTCCGATCCGTTCACCTACGATGCCAGCAACATCGAGCGGTTCAAAGACGTTTTCTAGGACTTTGAACTTCGCATCCGAGCGTGTGGCGAGGTCTTGGCCCGTGGCCGTGGTCCTTGCCGCACGCTGATCGGTTTGAGCGGCACACAGACCCATGAGCACCGTTGCACAGAAGATGGCCGCCCGCCCCGCGACACCCCCTGGCGGGGTCGACGCCCGACCGGTGCTTTCACTTCGGGGAATCGACAAGCAGTTCCCCGGCGTCAAGGCGCTATCGGGCGTCGATCTTGATCTGTACCCCGGCGAGGTGACGGCGCTTGTCGGCGAAAATGGCGCCGGCAAGTCGACCATCGTGAAGGTGCTGACGGGCATCTACAAGCCCGACGCAGGCACCGTGTCGATGCATGATCAGCCGCTTCACCTGACCTCGGCGCAGGATGCTGTGAAGGCGGGTATCGCGGCCATCCACCAAGAGACCGTGCTGTTTGACGAACTGACGGTCGCCGAGAACGTTTTTATCGGCCACGCGCCTCGCAACCGCTTCGGCGCCATCGATCACGAGGCGATGCGTCGCGACGCAGCAGCCATCTTGAAGCGCATCGGCGCTGACATTAACCCGGCCGTGCGGCTCGCCGATCTCGGCATCGCGTCCAGGCACCTGGTCGCGATCGCCCGAGCCCTGTCGGCAGAGGCGAGCGTTGTGGTGCTTGATGAGCCGACGGCCGCCCTTTCGGCCCATGAGATCGAAGAGGTCTACGCCTTGGTCGAGCGGCTGAAGGAGGATGGCAAGGCGATCCTCTTCATCAGCCACAAGTTCGATGAGATTTTCCGCATTGCCGACCGCTGGACGGTGTTTCGCGATGGCGAACTGGTCGGGGCAGGGCGAATTGATGGCGTCAGCGAGGACGACCTTGTCCGCCTGATGGTTGGCCGGCATGTGGGCCAGGTGTTTCCCGAACGCAAAAGCACGCCGGGTGCCGAGGTGCTGGCGGTCAAGCAGTACGCGCACCCAACCGAGTTTGACGCGATCAACTTTACGCTGCGCACCGGCGAAATCCTCGGCTTCTACGGCCTTGTCGGCGCCGGACGCTCGGAGGTCATGCAGGCGCTGTTCGGCGTCACCAAGCCCTCCTCGGGGGAGGTGTTGCTCGATGGGAAACCCAAAACCATCAAATCCCCGGCCGATGCAATCGAAGCCGGCATCGTTTACGTGCCCGAAGACCGTGGGCGGCAGGGCGCTGTGCTCGGTCTTCCAATTGTCGACAATGTCGCGCTGCCGTCGCTTGGCGCCTTGTCCCGCGGCGGGTTTGTGAAGATGGCTGAGGAGTATGCGCTTGCACGCACCTACACCCAGCGGCTCGATCTGCGTGCCGCGGCGCTCGACCAAGACATTGGAGAATTGTCGGGCGGCAACCAGCAAAAGGTGGTCATCGCCAAATGGTTGGCGACGAAACCTCGGGTGATCATTCTCGATGAGCCGACCAAAGGGATCGACATCGGCTCTAAGGCTGCCGTGCACGATTTCATGGCCGAGCTCGCTGCAGAAGGCCTGGCCGTGATCATGGTCTCCTCTGAGATCCCCGAAGTGCTCGGCATGTCCGATCGTGTGATCGTTATGCGCGAAGGGCTGATCGTGGCCGAACTGTCCGGCGATGATCTCACGCCTGAACGGTTGGTGCGTGAGGCCGCCGGCTATGGAGAGGCTGCATGAACATGCTGCGCAGCCGCGAGGCGCAACTCACCTTGGCGATCTTTGCGCTTCTTGCGCTCGTCGCCTGGCGGTTCCCTGCCTTTGTTGCCCCCGGCAATCTGGCGGCGGTGTTCAACGATACCTCGCCGCTGATTTTGCTCGCACTCGGGCAGACGGTGGTCATCCTTACGCGGTGCATCGATCTGTCGGTTGCCGCGAACCTTGCCCTGACGGGCATGACCGCCGCCATCATCAATGTCATGTTTCCC
Organism: Devosiaceae bacterium MH13; assembly: GCA_019192585.1. Classification (GTDB taxonomy): domain Bacteria; phylum Pseudomonadota; class Alphaproteobacteria; order Rhizobiales; family MH13; genus MH13. Next base: position 10,764 of record JAHCMG010000242.1, on the reverse strand, counting down.
GGTATGCCGGTGCCGCTCATCGTGGCGGGTGCGGTCGTCATGGGCGCGGCGTTGGGCGCGATCAACGGCATTCTGGTGTGGAAGCTGACCATACCGCCCATCGTGGTGACCTTGGGAACGCTCACCATCTTTCGCGGCCTCGTGTTTGTCATCTCCGATGGCCAGTGGATCAATGCCCACGAGATGACGGATGCCTTCTCCGCGCTACCGCGGGCGGAGATTTTGGGGCTGCCCATGCTGTCCTGGTTCGCGATCGCGGGCTTTGCCGCGTTCGTCCTTCTGGTGCGCTACACCGCGCTTGGGCGCTCCTTTTATGCCGTTGGCGGCAACCCCTCGGCGGCTGTCTATGCCGGCATCAGCCCAGGGCGCACGCAGTTCCTCGCCTTTGTGCTTTCAGGCGCCGTGGCCGGCTTGACAGGCTATCTTTGGGTGGCGCGCTATCAGGTTGCCTATGTCGATATCGCCGGCGGCTTTGAGCTGGATGTCGTGGCGGCCTGCGTCATTGGCGGCATTTCGATTGCTGGCGGGGCGGGCACCATTCTTGGCGCGCTGCTCGGCGCTCTGTTCCTGGGCATCGTCAAAAACGCTTTGCCGGTGGTAGGCATTTCCCCGTTTTGGCAGTTGGCGATCTCCGGGGCGGCCATCGTCATCGCCGTGATCGCCAATGGGCGCGCGCAGCGCCGCGCTGGCAGGCAAATCCTGAAGCGGGATGGGCCGAAGGCGGAGGGCGCGCGATGAGCGAGACCACTGGCGTTGAAATGCGGATCATTCCCGATCGACTGCGCTCGCGGCTGCAACGCGCGATGCGTTCCTGGGAGGTGTTGCTGGTCGCGGTGGCGGTAGGGGTGTTCACTTTCAACTCGCTCGCATCGCCCTTCTTCCTCGATGCGTGGAACCTCAGCGATGCGACCTTCAATTTTACCGAAAAGGCGATGATCGCCTTTGCCATGGCGCTGCTCATCATCGCCGGCGAAATCGACTTGTCGGTCGCCTCGATCATCGCGCTGGCCTCGACCGCTATGGGGGCAGCCGTCCAGCTTGGGTTCGATACGCCTGCGCTGCTGCTGATAGGACTGGGGACCGGACTGTTGTGCGGGGCGTTCAATGGCTTCCTGGTCACGGGCCTCGGCCTGCCATCGATCGTTGTGACCATCGGCACGCTGAGCCTATTCCGCGGCATCGCTTACATGGTGCTGGGCGACCAATCCTATGGCGGCTACCCATCCTCCTTTGCATGGTTCGGCCAAGGCTATGTGTGGTGGGTGATCACGGTGGAGATGGTGATCTTCGCCATCTGCGCTGTGGTGTTCTGGATCGTCCTGCACTTCACGCAGTTTGGGCGCACCGTCTATGCGATCGGCAACAATCCGACCGCCGCCCTGTTCTCGGGCATTCGCGTTGCGCGGGTGAAGTTCACCTTATTCTTGCTAACGGGTCTGATGTCGGGGCTGGCCGCAGTGTGCCTGACCTCGCGCCTTGCGAGCACGCGGCCATCCATCGCACTCGGCTGGGAGCTTGAGGTGGTGACCATGGTCGTGCTCGGCGGGGTGAGCATTTTGGGCGGATCGGGCACCATTCCCGGCGTTGTCTTGGCCGCGATCATCATGGGCATGGTCACCTTCGGCCTCGGCCTTCTCAATGTGCCCGGCATTGTGATGTCGATTTTCGTCGGTCTGTTGCTGATATCGGTCATCGCGATCCCCAGGCTTTTGGGCCTTGTGAAAGTGCGGCTGACATGAGCGAGACCTACGCGTTCCGCATGCGGCTCAAGCCCGGTCAGGAAGCCGAGTACCAGGCCCGCCATGATGAGATCTGGCCCGAACTGGCCGATCTGCTGCACAAGGCGGGGGTGTCGGATTATTCGATCTGGCTCGACGATGAGACCGGCATGCTGTTTGGCATCCTCACCCGGACCGCTACCCACGGGATGGATGACTTGCCCAACCATCCGATCATGAAGCGGTGGTGGGCGCATATGGCGCCACTGATGGATGTGAACGCCGATGACAGCCCCGTGGCTGTGCCCCTGCGACGGGTCTTCCACCTTCCATGAGCACCGCTGTCATCGACATCGGCAAAACCAATGCGAAAGTGGTGCTCATTGGTTCCGATGGCGACGAACTGTGGGAGCGTAGGCTCCCCAACACAGTCGTTGAGGCACCGCCTTATCCGCATTTTGATAGCGATCGCCTATGGGCCTTTGTGCTGGACGCTTTGGCGGACCTGCCGGAGCAGACCGACTGCATCGTGCCGGTGACGCATGGTGCCTGCGCCGCCTTGGTGGACGCCGATGGCGACCTTGTTCTGCCGGTGCTCGATTATGAGCATGCCGGCCCCGACCAGGCTACCAGCAGCTATGCCGCGCCGCCGTTCGCGCAGACGGGCTCACCGCCTTTGCCCGGCGGCCTGAATGTCGGCCGGCAGCTGTATTGGCTGGAAACCAATTGGCCGGAAGCGTTTGGGCGTACCGCACACATTTTGATGTGGCCGCAATGGTGGTCGTTCAGGCTCACTGGCATTGCCGCGAGCGAAGTGACATCGCTTGGCTGCCACACCGATTTGTGGGTTCCCGCCGACGGGGTGCCCTCGCTCTTGGCCGACGCGCGGGGCTGGTCGCCGCTCCTTCCGCCGCTCCGGCGCGCGGATGCTGTTTTGGGTCCCTTGAAGGCGGAGCTGGCGCTGGCGACCGGGCTCCCCGAAGACCTGCCGGTCCTCACCGGCATCCATGACAGCAATGCGTCCTTGCTGCCCTATTTGCAGATGGCGCCCTGCGGTGTGCTCTCGACGGGGACTTGGATCATCGCCATGTCCCTCAACGATGCAGCGCCGGCGCTCGATCCCGAGGACGATATGCTGCTGAACGTTGCGGCCAATGGCCGGCCGGTCCCAACCGCGCGGTTCATGGGCGGGCGTGAACGCGATGAGGCGTTGGCGCGGGGCACGCCCTTGGATGTGGCCGACCGGGGCGCGGCAGAACGGGCTGCCGAAAGGCTTGCGGCCCTGGCTGCATCTGGCCCCGTCTATGTTGAGGGGCCGTTCGCCCAAAGCGCCGTCTTCATGGAAACACTTGCAGCGCGAACGGGGCGCCCGGTTCATGGCCGTGAGGGCAGCGGCACGACTGCGGGCGCCAGTCTTTTGGCGCGGGCGATCTCGGGCAAAGCCGCGTTCTAGGTTTTCAAAGCAGCGAGCGCTCGCGCTTAGCCCATCGGTTCCGTGAGGCTCAGCGTTACTCTGTCTGCGGCGAACCAGGTGCGGCCATACTCGACCGGAACGCCCTTGTTGTCCGCATTGACGCTGGTGGTGCGCAAAACGGCGTCGCCCTCCCGGATCTGGAGCTGGACGGCCAGCGCGGCCGAGGCGAGCTTGGCATCGATGCGGGTTGAGACGCGCACATAGTCGTTCACCCCCTCGGCTGCCAGCGCGCGGGTGACCGAAGACTGCTCTTTGAGGTGGTCAGTCAGCGTCGGGAAGCGGTCGGCGGGAAACGCGCTCTCAAACCGCGCGATGGGCTCCTCATCGGCGTAAGAAAGGCCCTCCAGGGCGTGCACCTTGGCGCCCTTCGGCAGGCCCAACGCTTCGGTCTCTGGGTCGGAGCCGATGCGGGTTTCAAGATAGGTCAGTGACCGTTTGGGGGTCCGGCCGGCCGCTGTCAGGTTCTGGTGGAAGCGGACCCGCCGTCCAAGCGGATAGTCCGTGTGGCTGTGCGCCACGAAAACGCCAGCGCCGCGCCGCGCGAACACAAGGCCAGCCGATTGCAGGTCTGCCAGCGCCCGGCGCACCGTGTGCCGGTTGACGCCAAAGCGCTGGGCGAAGGCGGCCTCTGTGGGCAGCTTATCGCCTGCAGCGTACCGGCCCTGAACGATCTCGGCGTTCAGCTGATCGCGGATCGCTGTCCACAAAGGTGTGCGCGGCATGGCGGCTCCTTCGGCTTCTTGTGCGCCTTGGTGTCGAGGTGTCCTGGCGGTGCGCGTTGTCACCGAAAATTCATCAAACGAACGTTGCGCCCTTCTGCACTCGTCCGTATAGATTTGTCTAGTTGTATAGGAAAACAGACAAATCGTCCACATGTCAAAAATGGATTTATCGCCTGGGTCCGAAGCGCGGAAGCGCAGGCTCTCGGCTTTGTCGATCGCCCCCGAGGGCGACATGACTGCGCTCTGGTCGGCCTGGACCGAGGTGCATGGAGAGCCCGCTTTCACACAGTTGCGGGCCCCCGAAATCGGCACCGTGATGGTCCGAGGCCGGGCTGGGGCGGTCGGTGCACCGTTCAACCTTGGTGAGATCACCGTGACACGGGCGTCCGTGCAGCTTGCGAGCGGGGTGGTCGGCCATGGCTATGTGCAGGGTCGCAGCAAGACCTTGGCGCTTCGGGTCGCTTTGATCGATGCGCTCGCCGAAGATGGCCAAGGCGCGGATATTGAAGCCTCGTTCATCGAGCCGCTTGAGCGTGATCGGGGCGGCAAACGTGCCGCGCGCGACAAGAAAGCTGCGAAAACCAAAGTTGAGTTTTTCACGATGGTCAGGGGAGAGGGCTGATGGCGGACGCACTCCACCAAAGCACGGCACACCAGCCAGAGGTTTATGTCGGCGGCTTTGCCGACGCGGCGCATGACAGCGCGCGCGCTTTCCGCTCCATCATGAATGTGATGGCGCGGCCCGGCACGATTGAGCCCATCGTTGGCGGGATGGGGCCGCAGCCGCTCAGCGTGGCGGCTTCAACGCTGATCCTGACCCTTTGCGACGGCAATACCGGCATCTACCTCGCCGGTGATCATGACGCCGAAGCCATTCGCGGCTGGATCACCTTTCACACCGGGGCGCCTTTTGTGAGTGCCGAAGAGGCCGATTTCGCCGTCGGCACCTGGAGCGCATTGCAGCCTATCAAGCGGTTCAAGGTTGGCGATGCCAGCTACCCCGATCGCGCGGCAACGCTGATCGTTGAGCAGCCTGAGCTTGCGCCCACTGGCGTGATGCTGCGGGGCCCCGGCATCAAAGACAGTGCCGCTCTGAACCTGCCGGAGATTGACGCCTTCCAGCGCAACCGGCGGCAGTTCCCCCTGGGCTTTGATTGCTTGTTTGCGAGCGGCGAAAAGGTGGCTGCACTTCCGCGGTCCACCCGTGTTGAGGAGGCTGCCTGATGTATGTTGCCGTCAAAGGTGGCGAGCGAGCCATCGACAATGCGCATGAGTGGCTGGCCGAAGAGCGGCGCGGCGATGTCTCGGTCGACGAGCTGTCGGTCGCGCAAATCCGCGAGCAGCTGGCCCTGGCCGTCTCCCGCGTGATGGCTGAAGGGTCGCTCTTCGACCCCGATTTGGCCGCGCTGGCGATCAAGCAGGCTCGCGGTGACATGATCGAGGCGGTGTTCTTGATCCGCGCTTTCCGCACCACGCTTCCGCGCTTCGGGTCCAGCGAGCCGATCGACACTGGCGCAATGGCTTGCGACCGGCGGATCTCGGCGACCTTCAAGGACCTGCCCGGTGGCCAGGTTTTGGGGCCGACCTTCGATTACACCCACCGGCTGATCGATTTCGCGCTCGCCGCAACGGGCGACGCACCGCTCGACGCTGATGAGGCGGCGGAGCGTGCGGGCGTTGACGCGGAGCGCGAGCTGATCCCGCATGTGATGGAGTTTCTCGACCGCGAGGACCTTGTCCAACAGGAGCCCACAGACGCGGAGATCGATGCGACACCGCCGCCGGACCTGACGCGCGAGCCGCTCGATTTTCCCGCTGACCGGCCGCTGCGTTTGCAGGCCATCACCCGCGGGGATGAGGGCTTCGTCCTGTCGATGGCGTATTCGACCCAGCGTGGCTTTGGCCGGAACCACCCGTTTGTGGGTGAGTTGCGGGTCGGCGAGGTCGAGGTCGAGATGGACATCCCGGAGCTTGGTTTCGCCATCACGGTCGGCACGATCACCGCGACCGAGTGCGAGACGGTGAACCAGTTCTTGGGCTCAAAATCTGAGCCGCCGCAGTTTACCCGCGGCTATGGGCTCGTTCTTGGCCATTGCGAGCGTAAGGCCATCTCAATGGCGCTGGTGGACCGCGCCCTGCGCTGGAAAGAGCTTGGCGAAGACAATACCGGCGCGCCGGCACAAGACGAAGAGTTCGTTTTGTACCACTCAGACAATGTGCAAGCGACGGGCTTTCTCGAGCACATCAAGCTGCCCCACTATGTTGACTTCCAGTCAGAGCTTGAGCTGATCCGCAAGTTGCGCGCCGAGGCGAAGGCCAACCAAGCCCAGCAAGCCGAAGACACACCGTTCCAGGATGCCGCTGAATGAACGCGCCTGTGCATACCGTTGTCTTCGATGTTGGCCGCGTCCTGATCGAGTGGGATGTGAGCGCGCTGCTCGCGCCGCTTTTGGGTGGCGAGCAGGCGGTTGAAGCCTTTCTGATCGAGACCCGATTTCTTGATTGGAACCTCTCGCTCGATGGCGGGCTGACGTTCGAACAGACCCTGCCGGATATGCGCAAGCGCTTCCCGCATCATGCGGCGATCTTCGATGCGTTCGCCGCCGATTGGATCAAAACCACCCCGGGCGCGATTGATGGCTCGGTGGCGTTGCTTGCGGAGCTGAAAGCCAAGGGCGTGCCCGTGTACGCTATCACCAATTTCTCGGCGGAAACCTGGCCCATCGCGTGCGCCAAATACCCATTCCTGGGCACATCGTTCATCGATGTCGTCGTCTCAGGACAGGCGGGTGTGCTCAAGCCCGACCCGACGATCTACGCGACACTTTTGGAGCGCAACGCGCTCGATGCGGCGGGCTGCCTGTTCGTCGACGATTCGCCGAAAAACGTCGCCGGCGCACGTGCCGCCGGCATGCAGGCCATCCAGTTTACCGGCCCCCATGCGTTGCGCGTGGCGCTGACCCAACGAGGGATCCTATGAACGAGACAAGCTACAATTTCGCCTATCTCGACGAACAAACCAAACGGATGATCCGCCGGGCCATACTCAAAGGTTTGGCGGTGCCCGGCTATCAGGTGCCCTTTGCGAGCCGCGAGATGCCCATGCCCTATGGCTGGGGCACCGGTGGTGTTCAGGTGTCGGCGGCCGTGCTGACGCCCGAAGACACGATGAAGGTCATCGACCAGGGCGCCGACGACACGACCAACGCCGTGTCGATCCGCAAGTTCTTTGAAAAGACGGCCACCATCGCTGTCACCGAGCACACTGAAGAGGCGACGGTCATCCAGACCCGGCACCGGATCCCCGAAGTGCTGCTGCGCGAAGACCAGGTGCTGGTCTACCAGGTGCCGATCCCAGAGCCGCTGCGCTTTATCGAGCCGCGCGAGACCGAAACGCGGAAGATGCACGCGCTTGAAGAGTATGGCGTGATGCACCTCAAACTGTACGAGAACATCGCCCATCACGGCGCCATCACCACGGCCTATGCGTATCCGGTGCAGGTGGAAGGCCGCTACATGATGGACCCATCGCCCATTCCCAAGTTCGACAACCCAAAGCTCGAGTCGGCCGCCATCCAGCTGTTTGGGGCAGGGCGCGAACAGCGCATCTATGCCGTGCCGCCCTACACCCAGGTCGTCAGCCTCGACTTTGACGATTACCCGTTCGATCCGTCGAAAGCTGATTGCGCCTGCGATTTGTGCGGGTCGGAGACGAGCTATCTCGATGAGGTGATTGTCGATGATGCGGGCGGGCGCATGTTTGTGTGCTCTGACACCGACTATTGCGAACAGCGCCGCGCCGCTGGCTTCACCGGCGCCAAAGCGGAGGCCGCCTAATGGCTGATGTGACCCCTCTTTTGGACGTGCGCAACGTCTCCAAATCCTACGGCGCCCGCGTCGGCTGCCGGGACGTCTCCTTCGCGCTTTATCCCGGCGAGGTTATGGGCATTGTGGGCGAATCCGGCTCCGGCAAATCCACCTTGCTCAACTGCCGGGCGGGCCATCTCGAACCCGATGGTGGCGAAATCATCTTCGACACGCGGGTCGACGGGCCGCAAGATACGGTGACCATGTCCGAGCCCGAGCGGCGGATGCTGGGCCGCACCGATTGGGCATTCGTGCACCAGAACCCGCGCGATGGGCTGCGCATGCGGGTCTCCGCCGGCGCCAATGTCGGTGAGCGGCTGATGGCCGTGGGCGCCCGGCACTATGGCAACATTCGCCACGCTGCCGAAGACTGGCTTGAGCGTGTCGAGATCAGCGCTGAGCGGATCGATGACCGGCCGGCGCAGTTCTCTGGCGGTATGCAGCAGCGCCTCCAGATCGCGCGCAACCTGGTCTCTGGCCCGCGCCTTGTGTTCATGGATGAGCCGACCGGCGGCCTCGACGTCTCAGTGCAGGCACGGCTGTTGGACTTGCTGCGCAACCTTGTGCGCACCATGGGATTGTCGGCGATTGTGGTGACCCACGACCTTGCCGTTGTCCGGCTTCTGGCCGACCGGTTGATGGTGATGAAGGATGGCGATGTCATCGAAACCGGGCTGACCGATCAGGTGCTCGATGACCCGCAGGCGGCTTATACGCAGCTGCTGGTCTCGTCGGTGCTGCAGGTTTAGGGAAGGGCAAGCGAGCGATGATTGAGGTTCAAAACCTGAGCAAAACCTTCACGCTGCACAATCAGGGCGTTGCCTCGATTGGTGTCCTTGATGGTGCCGCGTTCCGGGTTGAGCCGGGCGAGTGCGTTGCGCTCACCGGCGTGTCCGGGGCCGGCAAGTCCACCGTCATGCGGGTTCTGTACGGCAACTATCTGGCCGCGTCGGGCAGGGTGCTGATCGACGGGCTGGATATTGCCCAGGCGGAGCCGCGGGAGATCCTCGCGCTGCGCCGCACGACGCTCGGCTATGTAAGCCAGTTTTTGCGCGTCGTGCCCCGGGTTCCCACCCTCGATGTGGTTGCCGAGCCGCTGCTTGCCATTGGCAAATCGGAAGCGGATGCTCGCGCGCGTGCGCAAGATCTGCTGGCCCGCCTGCGCATCCCCGAGGCGCTGTGGAACCTGTCGCCGACCACCTTTTCGGGCGGCGAGCAGCAGCGGGTGAACATCGCGCGCGGCTTTGCCCACACCTACCCGGCGCTGCTGCTGGATGAGCCGACGGCGAGCCTTGATGCACAGAACCGCGAAACGGTGCTCTCGCTCATCGAAGAGGCGAAAGCCGGTGGCGCGGCCATTGTCGGCATCTTCCACGATGTGGCGGCGCGCGAGCGGGTGGCCGACCGCGAGATTGACGTCACGGCGTTCGCGCCGGCGCGCGCGGCCTAGCGCCTATGGCGGGGCGGTTCATTGCTGTTGTGGGTCCCTCAGGGGTCGGAAAAGACAGCATCATCAATGCTTTATGCGCCGAAGTTTCAACGCTCCATCGCGTCAAGAGGGTGATCACCCGTGACCCGGAAGCCGGTGGCGAAGACTATGAGCCCGTCGACCGTGCGACCTTTGCCGAGCGGGAGGCCGCAGGCGCGTTCGCTCTTTCATGGGAAGCGCACGGCCTGCTGTACGGCATTCCCGCATCTGTCGGCGATCTGCTCGAAAAGGGGGATGACTGCATCGCCAACCTCTCGCGTTCCAAGCTGGTGATGGCGTCGTCTGTGTTCCCGACCTTCCTCGTGCTGTCGGTGACCGCGAACGCCGAAACGCTTGCCCAGCGCCTTTCGCAGCGCGGCCGCGAAACCCCGCAAGATCAGTCGCGCCGGCTCGCCCGGGCAGGGATGGACCTGCCCAAGGGCCTCAACGTGACGAGCATCGACAATTCGGGGAGGCTTGAAGACGCGGTCGACCGTGCGCAGGCTGCCTTGGGCTATGCGCCCGCTCCGGCCAGCGGATAGTCGTCGATCACATGAAAGAAGCCCGCCTCATCCTCGCCGAGCAGCGCCATCGATTCGATCGGGAACGGTCTGGGTGTCAGCGGATGCAAATGCGCCGCGAGCGCAGCTGCCAGGGCCACCGACTTTGGCTCGCTCTGGCGGCCCGATAAGGTCATATGGAACTGAAACTCATCCATCACGTGCGGGTAGCCCCAAGTTTGCAGCAGTGCCTTTTGCTTGTCCGTCAGGCCGGATTTGCGGCGTTTGGCGAGCTCTTCATCGGTCAGCGGCGCGCGAAGATCGTCGAACCGTTCGACCACGTCCGCGGCCAGCGTTTGCAAGGCGGCGCTTGGTTCACCGGGGACCATGGCAACAAAGCCCTTGAACGAGCGGACGACCAGCGAGGGCAGCGCGATGGCGCCCAGTTCGGCACACCGCTCGCGGCAGGTCTGTTGCAGGACCTCGTCCGTGATGCCCTCTTTGAGCCGAAACGGCGGTTTGATCGTTGCGTGGAAACCGTATTTGCGGGGCGTCGCCGTCAACTCTTCTGGCTCGCCCTCGACGCCGTCGACCACTGGGTGCTCAAGACGCTGCCCGGTGCGCGAATCCCATCCAAGCCAAGCCGAAGCCGCCTTATGAAGCGCTGCGGGCGCCATGCCGTACAGCGCGTATCGCCGGTATTGGTTCATTCGATTGTCAACCTTCTCTCACTCAGTTCGCCGATGCGTGAGCTGGGCGGATCGCATATCAGGACGAACGCTGTATGACGCACTCTCTTACGCTCGCAAACGCCCGCTTGGTCTTAGACAATGAGGTGGTGACCGGAAGCCTCAAGATCGCCGATGGGCTGATCGAGGCGATGGACACTGGTGCCGCGATACCGACCGGTGCGATCGATTGCGAGGGCGACTTCGTGATCCCTGGCCTGGTTGAGCTGCACACCGATAATCTCGAACGGCACCTGTCACCGCGCCCGGGGGTCAACTGGCCCCAT
>JAHCMG010000241.1 GCA_019192585.1 Devosiaceae bacterium MH13 | reverse complement strand
CGCGGGCCACATTCGCCCCGGTGACGTCTACGCGCTCAACGCGCCCTACAATGGCGGCACGCACCTGCCCGACATCACCGTTGTCACGCCTGCTTTCGATACCGAAGGCAGCGAAATCCTGTTCTGGGTCGCATCGCGCGGGCACCATGCCGATGTCGGCGGCACGGCGCCCGGGTCCATGACCCCACTGGCGACCTCCGTTGAGGAAGAAGGCGTGCTGTTCGACAATTTCCGGGTGGTCGAGAAGGGTCAGTTTCAAGAAGTGGCGCTGCGCACGCTTCTGACCGACCACGCCTACCCCGCCCGCAACCCCGACCAAAATGTCGCCGATCTCAAGGCCCAGATCGCGGCCAACGAGAAGGGTGTCCACGAGATGCGGCGGATCGTCGAGCAGTTCGGCTGGGATGTCGTCGAGGCCTATATGGGCCATGTCCAGGACAATGCTGAAGAAAGCGTCCGGCGCGTTCTCGCCAGGCTCGACGATTGCGAGATGGCCTACCCCACCGACCAAGGCGCTATGGTCAAAGTGAAGATCACCGTCGACCGCAAGAAACGCGAAGCGACGGTCGATTTCACGGGCACTTCGCCGCAGCAGCCGAACAATTTCAACGCGCCCGAGCCCGTGGCGCGGGCCGCGGTGTTGTACGTGTTCCGCGTTCTCACCGAGCAGCCCATTCCCATGAACGCCGGCTGCCTCAAACCCATCAAGCTGATCATTCCTGAAGGGTGCATGCTCGCGCCGCGCTACCCCGCTGCGGTCGTGGCGGGCAATGTGGAAACCTCCCAGCACGTCACCAACGCGATGTTCTGCGCCACCGGCGCCCTCGCCTCGGCGCAGGGCACGATGAACAACCTCACCTTTGGCAACGCCACCTACCAATATTACGAGACCATCTGTTCGGGCGCGCCCGCCGGGCCCGGCTTTGACGGGACGGCCGGGGTGCACACCCATATGACCAACTCGCGCCTCACCGACCCAGAGGTTTTGGAGATGCGGTTCCCTGTGGTCCTTGAGGATTTTCACATCGAAAGAGGCTCAGGCGGGCGCGGAAACTGGTGCGCGGGCGACGGCACGCGCCGCGCCATCCGGTTCCGCGAGACAATGGATTGCGCCGTCCTCACATCGCACCGCCACGTGCCACCCCCCGGGGTTGAAGGCGGCGATGCGGGCCGGCTCGGCAAAGCTGAGGTTCGCCGGCTCGACGGGACGATCGAAGAGCTTCGCAGCTGCGACCAGACGGCATTAGCGCCCGGCGAAGCGATCATCATCACCACGCCCACCGGCGGCGGCTATGGGCGCTATGGTGACTAGACCTACCACTCCACGTCACCCCCGCCCCTGTGGCGAGGGTCCAGGCGATGCGTCCTGACGCTCAGGTCTCGGCAAACACCATGGATCCTAGGGACAAGCCCTAGGATGACCCCAGAGGGCGTAACGGCCATGAAGAGACCATGACCCTCGAACTCTACCTCGCTTATGTCGTCGCAACGCTGGTGGTGCTGGCCGTCCCTGGGCCAACCATTCTGCTCATCATCTCATACGCCTTAAGCCAGGGGCGGCGCGCGGCGCTGTCCACGGTTGTAGGCGTCGGGCTTGGAGACGCCATCGCGGTCACGGTCTCTCTGGCCGGTCTTGGCGCGGTGATGGCGACGTCCGCCACCGCCTTCACAGTGCTCAAATGGGTTGGCGCGGCCTATCTCGTCTATCTGGGCATCAAGATGTGGCGCACCAACCCGTCCCTCTCGCTTGACGGCGCGCAAACTGTGTCCGCGCGGCGGATGACGCTGCACACCACCATCGTCACGGCGCTCAATCCAAAGGGAATCGCGTTCTTCGTCGCCTTCCTGCCGCACTTCCTCAACCCCGCCGCCCCGGCGGCGCCTCAGCTCGTCTTGTTGGGGACAACATTCGTGGTGCTCGGCATCGCAAACGCGGCGCTCTACGCCCTGTTTGCTGCCCATCTGCGCGCGCGCATCACCAAGCCTGGAACACTTCGCTGGGCGAACCGCGCCGGGGGCACCATGCTGTTGGGGGCAGGCCTCGTCACGGCCACGCTGCGGCGCACCTAAACTGATCAGGATCAATGCGTAAGGCACTGAACTTAGGCAGTTTGTGCAACGCAGCGACGAATTTTGTTCAAGTGACGGTTTTTTGACGCTAGGCTCGCCAAATCAACAAGAGGGAGGCCACGAACCATGAATGGTCAGCGCGCGCTAAACTTAGTGATTGTTGGTGCTGCGTTCGTGTTTATCGGCGCAATAGTTTTGGGGATGGTCTAGCAACCGAACCCGCACACACTTGCAGCGAATAAAAACAAAAACAGCTGCATATGAAGAGCGGCGCTCCGGGTTTCCCGGGGCGCCGTTTTCGTTTTTAGCTTAGGCCGCGATCCGCTCGATGTCGGCGTTCGCTTTGGCCATCGACGCATCAGCATCGACCATCAGCCGGTCGGCGGCCACAACCTCAACATCGGTGATGCCGATAAAGCCGAGTACGTGGCGCAGGTACGGCGTCGCGAAATCGATGGCCGAATCCGCTTCCGTGCCGCCCGACGAGATCACGATCGTGGCGCGCTTGCCCTTTAGCAGGCCCTGCGGACCCGTTTCAGTGTACCGGAAGGTCTCCCCGGCGCGGGCGACCTGGTCGATCCACGCTTTGAGGGACGCCGGCACGCCAAAGTTCCAGATCGGCGTCGCGATCACGATGTGATCGGCGGCTTTCACCTCGGCGATCAGCTCCTGAGAGGTTGCCAGCGGCGACTTGTCTTCGCCGCCAAAGGCCGCGCCGATCCAGGCACCATCGACCACCGGAAGCCCGACGCTCACATCGCGGCGGACGACCTGGGCGTCACCATCGGCAATGGCATCGACCAGCTGATCGGCCAAACGGCGACTGACGGATGCATCCCCTCTGGGGGACGCCAAAACTTGCAGGATTGATTGGGACGCTGATTGGGAGGACATGGCCCCTCTCCTTCTTTGTACGTGTTGATACGCAGAAGGTGACGCGAGGCGGCTGTTTAAAGAAGCCAGTCAATGAAGAACACAGCGTTCATGCCAGCCGAACACTGCGGCGCGAAAAGCGCTACTGCGCGGCCTGTGTGAGAATATCCGACGGCTCGTACGCAAGCACTGGGCGTAGCCATCGCTCGGCCAACTCAACGGTCCAGCCTTTGTGGCGCGCATAATCTTCCACCTGGTCGCGCTCCACTTGCCCGACCCCGAAATAGTAGCTCTCGGGATGGCCAAAATAGAGCCCGGAGACCGACGAGCCGGGCGTCATGGCGAAGCTCTCGGTCAGAGCGATGCCGGTGGCGTTCTCCGCATCAAGCAGGTCAAACAGCGTCTGCTTTTCGGTGTGGTCGGGCTGCGCCGGATAGCCCGGTGCGGGGCGAATGCCCGCATATCTCTCGGCGATCAGCTCGTCTGGCGCCAACGCTTCATCCGGCGCATAGCCCCAAAACTCCTGGCGGACGCGGGCGTGCATATGCTCGGCAAACGCCTCGGCCAGCCGGTCGCACAGCGCCTGGATCATGATTTTCTTGTAATCATCGCCGCCGGCCAGCGTCTCGATCGCAACCTCTTCGCCATGGCCCGCGGTGACGGCGAAGCCACCAATATAGTCATCGTCGGTGGCGACAAAGTCGGCGAGCGCCACCTGCGCCCGATCGTTCGAGCGGCCGATCTGCTGGCGCAGCGTATGGAAGGTCCCCACCCGCTCCGACCGGCTCTCGTCGGCAAACACGGCAATGTCGTCGCCATCGCGCGCCGCTGGCCACAGACCGATCACGGCCTTTGCGGTGATGAGGCCCGAACTGATCAGCGTTTCGAGCATCTCGCGCGCATCATCGAGCAGCTCGCGCGCCACGGGCCCTGCCTTCGGGTCGTCCAGGACCGCCGGGTAAGTTCCCTTGATCTCCCAGGTCGCCAAAAAAGGCGTCCAGTCGATCAGCGGCACGAGTGTCCGCAAATCGTACGCCTCAAACGCGCGCGTGCCGAGCAGAGAGGGCCGCACTGGCGGGGACGTAGCAAAATCTGGCGCATAGGCCTTGGCGCGCGCCTGCGCCAGCGGCAGCCGCTTCTTCGTCGCCTGGGCTCGGGCGTGGCCCTCGGCGATGCGCGCATACTCTGCGCGGGTCTCAGCAAAGTAAGTCTCGCGGTCGTCGCCCAGCGCCTTTTGGCAGACCCCAACAGCGCGGCTCGCGTCCGTCACGAAGATCGCCTGCCCGGCGGTGTACGCCGGCGCGATTTTGACGGCCGTGTGCACACGGCTTGTCGTCGCGCCACCGATCAAAAGCGGCACGGTGAAGCCCTGCCGCTGCATCTCGGAGGCGACCGACACCATCTCATCGAGCGAGGGCGTGATCAGGCCAGAAAGCCCAATGATATCAGCGCCCTCTTCCTTGGCCCTATCGAGGATGGTCTGCCCCGGCACCATCACGCCAAGATCCACAACCTCGTAATTGTTACACTGCAGGACCACGCCCACGATGTTCTTACCGATATCGTGCACATCGCCCTTCACGGTCGCGAGCACGATTCTGCCGGCCGACGGCGCATCGGTCAGGCCCAGCTCCTGCTTCTCGCGCTCCATAAAGGGCATCAGATAGCCGACGGCCTGCTTCATCACCCGGGCTGACTTGACCACCTGCGGCAAGAACATCTTGCCCGCGCCGAACAGGTCGCCGACGACGTTCATGCCGTCCATCAGCGGGCCTTCGATCACGTGGAGCGGCCTGTCCGCGGCAGCCCGCGCCTCTTCCACATCCTCGTCGATGAACTCGGTGATCCCGTGGATCAGCGCGTGCTTCAGCCGCTCGGCAACCGCGCCCTCGCGCCAGGATAGATCAACAACCCGCACCTTCGCGCCGCCGCCTTTGAAGCTATCGGCCGCGTCCACCAGCCGCTCGGTTGCATCGGAGCGGCGGTTGAGCACCACATCCTCGGCCAGCTCGCGCAACTTAGGGTCGAGCGCGTCGTAAACGCCCAGCTGGCCGGCGTTGACGATGCCCATGTCCATCCCCTGCGCGATCGCGTGGTAGAGGAACACGGTATGCATCGCCTCGCGCACGGGCTCGTTGCCGCGGAAGGAAAAGGACAGGTTCGACACCCCGCCTGACACATGGGCGTGGGGCAGGTTTTGGCGGATGAACTTGGTGGCATTGATGAAATCATTGCCATAGTCGGCATGTTCTTCGATGCCGGTCGCGACCGCAAAAACGTTCGGGTCGAAGATGATGTCTTCGGGCGGGAAGCCAACCTGGTCGACCAGCACCCGGTAGGCCCGCTCGCAGATCTCGGCCTTGCGCGCATAGGTGTCCGCTTGGCCCTCCTCATCGAACGCCATCACCACCACGGCGGCCCCGTGGCGCCGGCACAGGTTGGCGTGCTCGATGAAAGCCTCTTCGCCTTCCTTCAGCGAGATCGAGTTCACAATCGGCTTGCCCTGCAAGCACTTAAGGCCCGCCTCGATCACCGACCATTTCGAGGAATCCACCATCACCGGCACACGCGCGATGTCCGGCTCAGCGGCCACGAGGTTGAGAAAGGTGACCATCGCCTCTTCGGAGTCGAGCAGGCCCTCGTCCATATTGACGTCGATCACCTGGGCGCCGGCGTCCACCTGGTCGCGCGCGACGTCGAGGGCGGTCGGATAGTCACCGTTCTTGATCAGTTTGCGGAACTTCGCAGACCCCGTGACATTGGTCCGCTCGCCCACATTCACGAACGGGATGTCATCGGTCAGGGTGAAAGGCTCGAGCCCGGAGAGGCGAAGCCGGCGCTCAACCTGTGGAACGTGTCGCGTGCTCTTGTCCCGAACCGCGAGACGTATCGCCTCAATATGGTCCGGCGTTGTCCCGCAGCATCCGCCAACGATGTTGACGAGCCCAGCTTGGGCAAATTCGCCCAACATGGAGGCGGTCGCTTCGGGGCTTTCATCGTAGGCGCCAAACTCGTTCGGAAGCCCCGCATTCGGGTACGCGCAGACCAGCGTATCAGCAACCGAGGACAATTCCGCGATATGTGCCCGCATTTCTTTCGCGCCGAGCGCGCAGTTGAGCCCGATGGAAAAGGGCTTGGCGTGCCGCAGCGCGTACCAGAACGCAGATGGCGTCTGACCAGAAAGCGTGCGCCCTGAAAGATCGGTGATCGTGCCGGAGATCATCACCGGCAGGCGAACGCCGGTCTCTTCGAATAGCTCGTCGATCGCGAACAGCGCCGCCTTGGCGTTGAGCGTGTCGAAGATGGTCTCAACGAGCAAAATGTCGGCGCCGCCATCGATCAGCCCGCGCGCCGCTTCGCCATAAGCCGCGCGCAAATCATCAAAGGTGACCGCGCGGAAGCCCGGGTTCTGCACATCCGGCGAGATGGAGGCCGTCCGGTTGGTCGGGCCAAGCGCGCCGGCAACGAAGCACTCACTGCCCGGTTGCCGGGCCATCACCGCTCGCGCAGCCTCCCGGGCAAGCCGCGCACCATCGCGGTTCAGCTCATAGGCCAGCGCTTCCATGCCGTAATCGGCCTGCGCGATGGACGTCGACGAGAACGTGTTGGTCTCAACAATGTCAGCGCCAGCTTCAAAATAGGCCTCATGGATGGCCCGCACGGCGTCGGGCTGGGTCAGGATCAGCAGGTCATTGTTGCCCTGCACATCCTGGCCCCAATCGGCAAAGCGGTCGCCACGAAAGTCGGCTTCTTTGAGCTTGAGCTCCTGGATCTGCGTGCCCATCGCCCCATCGAGGATGATGATCCGCTCACGCGCCAGCTCACGCAGCGCTTCAAACCGGGGATGATCCTGAATCTCAGTCACAGATATCCGCCCTATACCACTGCAATGGCTGGCTTTTCTGCGCTCGCCACGGGCGGCGCCGAGGGCCGCATTCCGAGCAGATGACAGATCGCAAACACCAAGTCGCTCTTGTTCATGGTGTAGAAATGGAAGTCGCGGATGCCCTGCCGGCGCAGGCCCTCAACTTGCTCAGCCGCAACTGTGGCGGCCACCAACTCATGGGTCTTGGGATCCGCATCAAGGCCGTCAAAGCGCGCGGCGAGAGCCGCGGGAATGCGCGCGCCGCAACCTTTGGCGAACCGAGCGACTGACTTGAACGAGTGGATGGGCGCAATGCCGGGCACGATGGGGATGGTGATCCCAGCGTCAGAGACCCGGTCGATGTAGCGATAATAGTCGGTGTTATCGAAGAAGAACTGGGTGATGGCCCGCGTCGCGCCCGCGTCCACCTTCCGCTTCAGAACGTCGATCTCCGTGTCCCAGTCAGGGCTTTCAGGATGCCGTTCGGGATAGGCCGAGACGGAAATCTCCATCGCGTGCCGTGCGCGAATGGCTGCCACAAGGTCAGCGGTGTTCTGGTAGCCATCGGGATGGGCATCGTAGCGCGAGCCAATCCCGTCGGGCGGATCGCCCCGCAAAGCCACAATGTGCTGCACGCCGGCTTCGGCGTAGGCATCGACCACCGCGTCCACTTCGACGCAGCTGGCGTTGACGCAGGTCAGATGCGCCGCCGGCGCCAAATGGGTGCGCTGCTTGAGCGCCTGGACCGTCCGGTGCGTGCGCTCCCGCGTCGATCCGCCCGCCCCATAGGTGACCGACACAAATTTTGGGTTCAGCGGTGCCAGCCGCTCAATCGACGCCCACAAAGTCTTCTCCATCTTCTCCGACTTGGGCGGGAAGAACTCAAAGGAGACGTTGAAGGTCGCCGGCTGTTGGGGGGTAATCATCGGCGGTCCTATGCCACTTCAAACTGCGAGGAGATGGGTGGCAGATCCGCCAAAACCCGCCGGTCGCGGGCGATCCACACGTGAACCGGCAGGCGCGTGTCCGCTGCGCCAGTTTTTGCTTGCGCACGTGCGGGATCGAGCCGTTCGGCGCTGACAAGCTCTAGATCGAGCGCCTCCAGCCAGCGGGTCACTTCGCTGACATCGAAGCCGAGGCGGCGATGCTGGTGATCGGTGCGCAATCGCTCGAGCGCATGGGGCGCAAAATCAACGATCAGCAAGCGACCCGACGGGGCCAACACGCGGCGCACCTCGGCCAACAAAGGGCGCGGATCGTCGAAAAAGTGCATCACCTGATGCAGCGCCACGAGATCCTGGCTGTCCTTGGGCATAGATAGCGCCAAACCGTCGCCCTGGCGCACCTGCGCATGGTCAATCCGGTGCTCAGCCAAACTGGCACGGGCCATTTTCAGCATGGCAGGGCTTGGGTCGATGCCCACGGCTTTGGCGTACAGGTCTTGCAGCAGGACCAACAGTCGCCCGGTGCCGGTGCCAACATCGAGGAAGCGCGACACACGCTGCCGCCCGAGCCCGGCGCGAATGGCCTCTTCAACCTGCTCTTCGGG
>JAHCMG010000025.1 GCA_019192585.1 Devosiaceae bacterium MH13 | reverse complement strand
CGCTGCAGCGGCGATCACCAGCGGGAAGGGCAAATCGAACACATAGAGCGCCACGAAAGCCGCGAGCGCCAAAGCGGCCGCCAGGGGCGATGTGAGCGTCTTCTTGGAAAGCCGCAACAGCGCCTGCAGGACCAGCGCCAGCACGGCCGCTTGCAGCCCGAACAACAGCCCGTCAATCGCCGGCACATTGCCAAGCGTGACGTAGAGCGTGGCGAGCGCCAGCAGCACCGCAAACCCGGGCAGGACGAACAACGCGCCGGCGATCAGGCCACCGCGCACACCGCTGAGAAGCCAGCCAATATAGGTTGCAAGCTGCATCGCCTCGGGACCGGGCAGGACCATGCAGTAATTGAGCGCGTGCAAGAACCGCTCTTCAGACAGCCAGCGCTTCTCTTCGACAACGACTTTATGCATCAGCGCGATCTGCGCAGCGGGTCCGCCAAACGACAGCACACCGATGCGGGCGAACGCGGCGGTGACTTCGGAAACCTTGGCAGCTTGTTGGGCTGGCGATTCCGTTTGTTGATCTGTCTGGGTGTCGAGGGTGGTCACAAGGTCACCTGCAAGGTTGGCGGATGGAGGGCTGAAGCCAACGGCCGGCCATCCGCACACCATGCTTCAAAGCCGCCAACCAGATAACAGGCATCAAAGGCGTGGCAGCGGGCAATCATGGCAGCGGTTTGGCTGACTGCGTGTCCATGGACACACACCATGACAAGCCGATGACGGCCAAAGGCCCCAAGACGCAACGCTCCCAAAGTCATCGGGATCATCGAGGGCACGAGACGCGCAGCACCTTCGATGAGCCGAGGATCGCCGGCAAAGGCGGGCGGCTTTCGAACGTCGAAAACACACAGCCCAGCGCCCCTGCTCATCCAGCGAGAAAGCTCGTCTGGGCGAACCCCCAGAGATTTGTCAGAAACGGGAACTTGAAGGTCGGCGGCCATGTGCGCCCTCCTCTCAAAGCCAAGAGAAGCGGCACTTGGGTGCCCAGCGACACCCACACGGGCAAGGACACCAAAGCGGGGCGGCCACTCGCAAGCCCCACGCAACACTAGAGCGGCCTCCCGGAAGCTGCAAGCGCCCGATTGCATCGCGCACCGATCAGCGGTATAGACCGCCGTCCGCGCCAGACACCCCTGGAGGCAAGCGCGGGATAACGCCGGAGTTTCCGACGTTTTTGTTTACGACATTGGAGATATGCCATGCGCGAGAGCTACGAATTGGCTGGCGCGCGGCGCGAACGGGTTGGCAAGGGAGCCGCCCGTGCTCTGCGACGCGAAGCACAGCTACCGGCCGTTATCTACGGCGACAAAAAAGACCCCCTGGCGGTTGCCCTGCCCTACAAGGAGGTTGACCTCCTTATTCGTGGCGGCGGCTTTCTGACCACCATCGGCACCATCAAGGTGGACGGCGAGAGCCATCAGGTCATCGCCAAAGACTTCCAGCTGGACCCGGTTCGGGACTTCCCGATGCACATCGACTTTCTTCGGGTCGCCAAAGGCGCCGTTCTGACGGTCAACGTGCCGGTGCACTTCCTCAACGAAGAGACCTCGCCAGGCCTTAAAGCTGGCGGCGTTCTCAACGTTGTGCGCCACGAGGTTGAGCTGAACTGCCCGGCCAACGCGATCCCCGAGTTCCTCGAGCTCGATCTGAGCACGGCGCAGCTTGGCGACACGCTGAACATCTCCAACATTGCTCTGCCCGAAGGCGCGGAACCGACGATCACCGACCGTGACTTCGTGATCGCGACCATCGCATCGCCTGCCGGCCTGAAGAGCGAAGATGATGACGCGGATGCCGAAGGCGAAGAGGCTGAAGGCGGCGCCGAGGGCGACGCTTAAGGCGCTGCGCCTTGCGGGCTTAGCGAAAGCAAAAGAGGCGGTGGGATGCACCTGATCGTCGGTCTGGGAAACCCTGGCGCCTCTTATGCCCGCAATCGCCACAATATCGGCTTCATGGCTGTTGACGACATTCACGAGCGTCACGAGTTCTCCCCGTGGCGCTCGCGCTTTTCTGCTCAGGTTTCGGAGGGCCGCATCGGGTCGTCCAAGGTTCTTCTGGTGAAGCCGGAGACCTATATGAACCTGTCCGGCCAGGCCGTGGGAGAAGCCCTGCGCTTCTTCAAGCTTAATGCCGCTGACGTAAGCGTCATTCATGACGAGCTCGATCTTGAGCCCGGCCGCTGCCGGATCAAACGCGGCGGCGGCCATGGAGGGCACAATGGCCTCAAAAGCCTTGATGCCCATATCGGCAAAGACTATCGGCGCATCAGGGCAGGTATCGGCCACCCGGGCCACAAAGACCTTGTCTCGGGCTATGTGCTTAAAGACTTTCCCAAAGCCGAAGAGCCGTGGGTGGACGCCTTCTGCGACGCGCTTGCCCGCGATGTCGAGCTGCTGCTCGACGACAAAGACAGCGACCTCAACAGCCGGCTGAACGAGGCAACCCGCGCCGCGCAGCCACAGGCGAAACCGGCGCCGGACGCCAAGCCGGCCAAAAAGCCAGGCAAGGCGCAAAGCCATATCCGTCAGGCCCGCGGCCCGACGGCCAAACAAGTCCAAGCGAACGTGCCCACCAAAGGGCCCATGGCCGACATGCTGCGCAAGCTGTTGGGCAAAGATCAGTAGGAACGAGACCACCCATGGGTTTCAAATGCGGAATTGTCGGCCTGCCCAATGTTGGCAAGTCGACCCTGTTCAACGCGCTGACGAAAACGGCGGCTGCCCAGGCGGCCAACTACCCGTTTTGCACCATCGAGCCGAACACCGGCGATGTGGCGGTTCCCGATGAGCGGCTTGCAAAGATCGCTACCATCGCGGCCTCCAAAGAGGTCATCCCGACCCGCATCACCTTTGTCGACATCGCCGGCCTTGTGCGCGGCGCGGCCAAAGGCGAAGGACTTGGCAACCAGTTCCTCGCCAACATTCGCGAGGTCGACGCCATCGTCCATGTGGTGCGCTGCTTTGAGGACGAAGACATCACACACGTCGATGGCAAAATCGATCCGCTGGCGGACATCGAAACCATCGAGACCGAGCTGATGCTCGCCGACCTTGAAAGCCTTGAGAAGCGGGTCGCCAACACGCGCAAAAAAGCCTCGGGCAAAGACAAGGACGCGCTCACCATTCTGCCGGTCATGGAGGCGGTCCTGGAGCTGCTTCAGAACGGCAAGCCTGCGCGCCTTCTCGACCGCAGCCCGGAAGAAGACCGCCTGTTGCGGATGCTCAACCTGTTGACGTCGAAACCTATCCTCTACGTCTGCAACGTCGAAGAAGAAGCGGCCGCAGACGGCAACGCCTTCTCCGCCCAGGTGCAAGGCTATGCCGAGGAAACCGGCGCCCGCGCGGTGGTGATTTCAGCGGCCATCGAAGCCGAATTCGCCGTTCTACCTACAGACGAGCAAGCCGAGTTCCTTGAGACCATGGGGCTCGAAGAAGCCGGCCTCGACCGGCTGATCCGCGAAGGTTATGCGCTGCTCGGCCTCGTCACCTATTTCACGGCGGGCCCAAAAGAATCGCGCGCCTGGACCATAACGACGGGCACCAAAGCGCCGCAGGCCGCCGGCGTCATCCATACCGACTTTGAGCGTGGCTTCATTCGCGCGCAGACCATCGCGTACGATGACTATGTGACGCTCGGCGGCGAAAACGCCGCCAAAGACGCCGGTAAAGCGCGCGATGAGGGCAAGGAGTACATCGTCCAGGATGGCGACGTACTGCTGTTCAAATTCAACACCTAGCTAGCGACACGGCACTGGGCGCGGCTGATCTGGGCGCTAGCTATGGGCATGAACCGCCCATCACTGTTTCCCAAGGAGCCAGCAATGCGAACCCAAGCCGCCCTCCCAGCCCTTGCCCTCGCCTGCACCACCCTTGCCGCACTCGCCACGCCCGCGGCGGCGGAGATCGTGGGCGAAACCCATACCTACACGATCGGCGATCTGACTTTCGAAGGCTATGTCGCCACCAACAGCGCCCTTGAAGAGCCCAAGGGCACCGTCCTGATCGTCCACGATTGGGATGGCCTGACCGACTATGAAGTGTGCCGCGCCGAGATGCTGGCCGCCCTCGGCTACACCGCCTTTGCCATCGATGTGTACTCCACCGAGGTGAACCCCACGGGCTTTGAAGAGTACCGCGCCGCATCGGGCGCCATGTATGCCGACCGGCAGACTTTTCGCGAGCGGCTGCTCGGCGCAATCGACGAGGCGGCCAACATCACCGGCGGCACCGAGAACATCATCATGATGGGCTACTGCTTTGGCGGTGCGGCCGTTTTGGAAGCGGCCCGCGCGGGCGCGGACATTGATGGCTTTGTGGCGTTCCACGCTGGCCTCGGCACGCCCGCTGACCAGGATTGGGCCTCCGTCGCCGCACCGATCCAGTTCTATCACGGAACCGCCGATCCGGTGGCCTCCGTTGCCGCCCTCGCCGTAACCTTGGCGGAGCTTGAAGAGGCCGGCGTTGCCCATTCGGCCGACATCTTCGGCGGCGCTCGGCACTCGTTCACGGTGTTCGGGTCGCGCGACTATCTTCTGACGGCTGACCAAGCCTCCTGGTCCGGTCTACAAACCTTCCTCAACGAGCAGCTTTAAGCGGCAGCTCGCGTAAGCGTGATTGGACGGGGCGCCGAAAGGCGCCCTTTGTTTTGCGCTGAGCGCGCGATATCGACCGCGCGGCGTGACGGACCACCCATGAACACACAGACCCACCTGCTGGTCGCTGCCGCCCTGTTTGCCAAGCCGGACAAACCCAAGCGCAACACCGCGCTCATCATCGGCGCGCTGCTGCCTGACCTGGCGATCTTCATCCTGTTTGGCTGGGCGGTGGTCACCGGCGTGCCCCAGAGCGAACTGTGGGGTCGGATCTACTTTTCCGAACCGATGCTCACCTTCACGGCCATCGGTAATTCCGCCCCGCTCTATGGCGCCGTAGCATTGCTCGGCTGGGCCTGGGCACGGGCGCGAACGGGCGCCTCGCTTCCGGAACTGCCGGTACTGACGATCCTGGGGCTGGCGGCCCTCACCCATCTGGCGGGCGACTTGCCCGTCCATGTGGACGACGCGCACCCCCATTTCTGGCCCCTGACCGATTGGCGGTTTCGCTCACCGGTCTCCTACTGGGACGTCAACCACTATGGCCGGGCGTTCAGCGTCTTCGAGGCGGCTTTGGGCGTTGCGCTCACGGTCCTCCTCTTCCGCCGGTTCAAGACCCTTCGGGTCCGCATTATCTTGGGCCTGTGCTTCGCCGCCTACATTATCGTGCCGCTATTTTGGTGGTTTCAGTTCGCGGGCTGACATGGCCGCAAAGGCCTCCTGACCCAGGCAAACTGGGGCCCACGGCCAGCGCACGCACTGCAAATACCAAGCTTTGCGTAGCGGAAGGCCCCGATAGACAAGCAAACTCTTATGGTTCGGTATGCGCCTGTCTGTCCAGATCGCTGGACAAGCAGTGGCGTCGCCTTTGGCACACAGCCTTGGCACGCGAGGAAGCCAAGATGCCGCGCGACGATCGTCGCCGAGGAGCCCTTGATGAACCAACATGCCTCAGTACAGATCGCCTCCACCAGCCGCGTCCAACCGGGGGCACGGACCATTCGCTGGTTCGAGGAGCTGACCATCGATGATGTGCCGCTAGTCGGCGGCAAGAATGCATCTCTTGGCGAGATGTATCGCGAGCTGCTGCCGCTCGGCGTCAAGCAGGCCAACGGTTTTGCTGTCACCGCCGATGCCTTCAACGATGCGATCACCGAAGCGGGATCCTGGGACGCGCTGCACGCCGAACTGGATGATCTCGACAAGACCGATGTGAAGGCCCTCGCCCGCGCGGGCAAGCGGTGCCGCGAAATTGTCTACGCTGCTGGGCTGACCGAGCAGACCCGCCAAGAGATTCTTGAAGCGTACGCGATGATGGAGAAAGAGTACGGCCAGGATTTTTCGCTCGCCGTGCGTTCTTCCGCGACGGCGGAAGACCTGCCCAACGCCAGCTTTGCCGGCCAGCATGATACCTATCTGAACATTTCCGGCGCCGAGATGGTGCTGGATGCGGTGCGCCGCTGCAACGCGTCGCTGTTCACCGACCGCGCCATCAGCTACCGCATCGACCGGGGCTTCGACCATTTCAAGGTGGCACTGTCGGCCTGCGTGATGAAGATGATCCGCTCGGATATGGCATCCGCCGGCGTCATGTTCTCTATCGACACCGAGAGTGGCCACCCGGACATGGTGTTCATCACCGGCGCGTACGGCTTGGGCGAGAACGTGGTCCAGGGCTCGGTCGATGTTGATGAGTTCTACGTCCACAAGCCCACCTATAAGCTCGGCAAGCGCGCCGTGACACGCAGGGTCCTGGGCGCCAAGCAGATCAAGATGGTCTACACCGAGGGCACGACCCGTGAGCCGGTGACGAACAATCCGACGCCGGACGCGGACCGGGCCAAGTTCTGCCTGTCGGATGACCAGGTCCTGCAGCTCGCCGACTACGCCATGACCATCGAGGACCACTACACCAGGAAGCGCGGCCACCCGATGCCGATGGACATGGAGTGGGCGCTCGATGGGCTCGATGGCGAACTGTACATCGTCCAAGCGCGGCCCGAGACCGTGGCCTCGCAGCTGTCGGGCACACGGCTCGAAGACTATGTGGTCGAAGGCACGGCACCGCGCCTCGCGACGGGCCGGTCGGTCGGCACCAAGGTTGCAACGGGCAAGGCGCGTTTCATCAAGGACACGGCGCATCTGCACGAGTTCCAGCCGGGTGAAGTGCTGATCTCCGACACCACAACGCCGGACTGGGAGCCGGTGATGAAGACGGCGGCCGCCATCGTCACCAACCGGGGTGGGCGGACCTGCCACGCGGCGATTGTCGCCCGCGAGCTTGGCATTCCGGCCGTCGTCGGTTGCGAGAATGCCACCGAAACCGTGCCGGATGGCCACGAAGTCACGGTCTCCTGCGCCGAGGGCG
>JAHCMG010000240.1 GCA_019192585.1 Devosiaceae bacterium MH13 | reverse complement strand
CAGGACGATCACGGTGCGGCCTTTGCGGCCTTTCTGCAAACCTGTACCCGCCTTGCGGATCACCTTCCGCGGCATCGTCCAAACGGGGTCGATCCCGAAGCGCTACGCGCCATCTGCGCACAGGCGCAGCAGACCGACATCACGGGCGCGCAGGCGTTCTTTGAGCACCATTTCACACCGTACGAGGTGGGTGAAACGGGGGTGCTGACCGGCTATTACGAGCCCGAGCATGTCGCGTCGCCCGTGCGCACGGATACTTTTCGTTACCCGCTTTACCGGCTGCCCGAGAACCTCGTCGAACTGCCTGCCGCCCCCACCACACTGGGCATTGAGCAGGACGTCACGTGGGGCCGGCGCACCGCATCGGGCTATGAAGCCTTTCCCGACCGCGCCGCCATCATGGCGGGCGCGCTTGAGGGCCAGGGACTCGAAATCGCCTGGCTTGCCGACCCTGTCGATGCGTTCTTCATCCACATCCAGGGGTCTGCGCGGCTGGCGATGACCGATGGCAGCGTTCTGCGCGTCAACTTTGCCGGCAAATCGGGGCACGCTTACACCGCCATCGGCCGCACTCTGGTGCAGCAGGGCGCCATGGCGCTCGAAGATGTCACCATGCAAAGCCTGCGGGGCTGGCTCGCCTCGGCCCCTGATGACGCCCGCGATGCCGTCCTCGCAACCAACCGCTCGTTCATCTTCTTTGCGGCGACGGCCGACGAGGCCCCCCATCTTGGGCCATTCGCGGCGGCGGGCGTGCCGCTCACCCCGGGGCGCAGCCTGGCCGTCGATCGGCATTTGCACACGTTCGGCTCACCCATCTTTGTCACATCGCCGGAGGCCCTGCCCGGGGGTGACGCGCCCTTGCGGCGGCTGATGATCGCCCAAGACACTGGCTCCGCCATAGTCGGACCGGCACGTGGTGATCTCTTCGTCGGTTCCGGCGAGGAGGCCGGCGCGCTTGCCGGTTCCATCAACATGCCGGTTGGCTATATTGTTCTGGTGCCGAAACAACATAGCCACACGCAAGACGCGGCGGACTGATGGGTCGCAAATCCAAGGGGGCGAAGGGGACGGGCCGCAGTGCTCCGCCGGCCCCACACACAGAGCCGGCGGGCAGGCCTCAGGCGGCGAGCGAGGACAAGGGCCTGTGGGATCGGGTGAAACGCACCGTCGATCCGCTCGATGCGGACCAGCGCGCGCGCTATTCCGAAGCCCTGTCGCAAGTGCTGGAAGGGGGCGCTGACGCGTTCGCGCCGGGCAAGCCGGTGTCCAAAGCGCCCGCCAAAGGCACAAAGCGCACCTTAAACGGCGGCGAGACGCATCTCTCAGCGCCAAAGCCGGCGCAGACAGCCGGGCCTAAGAAAGGCTCTGGCCGACCGCCGCTGGTGGCGCTCGACCGGAAGGGCAAGAGCCGCATCGTCAGGGGCCGGACGCCGATCGATGCGCGCGTGGATTTGCACGGCCTGCGCCAGCACGAAGCCCATGAGGTGCTGCGCGGCTTCATCTTTAACGCCCATGCGCGTGGCCATAGGACGGTGCTGGTGATCACCGGCAAGGGCACCCGCGTTCGCGATCCCCACCCCGATGCCCCACCCTGGGCGGTTGGCTCCGGCGTGTTGCGCCGTGCGGTTCCCGGTTGGCTGGCCGCGCCAGAGCTGCGCGGCGCGGTGCTTTCGGTCGAGCCCGCCCATGCCAGCCATGGCGGCGAGGGCGCGCTTTACGTGCGCTTGCGGGCCAAACCGAAAGGCAACCGGCCATGACCCCGCTCGGCGCCCGGCTGCGCGAACTGCGCCAGGAGCGTGGCCTCACCCAGGCGGAGATGGCTCGCGATCTGGGCATCTCAAGCGCCTATTTGTCGGCTCTCGAGCATGGCAAGCGCGGTCTGCCCAACTGGGGTTTCGTCCAGCGCTTAGTCGGCTATTTCAACTTGATCTGGGATGATGCCGAGGCGCTCGAAGCCCTCGCCATGCTGTCTGACCCGCGGGTGATCGTCGACACGGCCGGCCTGACGCCAGAGGCGACGCGGCTCGCCAACCGGCTGGCCCAATCCATCAAGGATCTGACGGCCGAGCAATGCGAAGCGCTTGAAGCGCAGCTTTTGGCAATGGCGCGAGCGGCGCGCGACGACTGAGCGCCAGGCATCGCCGCGCCCACCCGTCCTCTGCCGGCCTTTCAAGCAGCCTTACAAGATGAACTTCGACAGATCGGTGTTCTTTGCCAGCTCACCGATATTGTCGTTCACATGCGCCGCATCGATGGTGATCTGTTCGCCCGCCCGATCAGGCGCGGTGAACGAGATATCGTCCAAAATCCGTTCCATCACCGTCTGAAGCCGCCGCGCGCCGATATTCTCAACCGAGGCGTTAAGGTCCACAGCGACATCCGCGATGGCGTCAATCGCATCATCGGTGAAGGTGATGGTCACATCTTCGGTGCCCATCAGCGCGATATATTGCTTGATCAGGCTCGCCTCGGTGTCCGACAGGATCTGCCGGAAATCATCGCGCGTCAGCGGCTTCAGCTCGACACGGATCGGCAGACGCCCTTGCAGTTCGGGCAGCAGGTCCGACGGTTTGGCGACGTGGAACGCGCCCGACGCGATGAACAGGATATGGTCCGATTTCACCTGCCCGTACTTGGTCGCCACCGTCGTGCCTTCGACCAGCGGCAGCAGGTCCCGCTGCACGCCTTCGCGTGAAACATCGCCGCCACGGCCAGCGCTTGAAGCGATCTTGTCGATCTCATCGAGGAAGACGATGCCGTTGTTTTCGGTCAGCCGGATCGCTTCGGCATGGATCTCATCATCATCAAGCAGCTTGTCGGATTCTTCGGTCAGCAGAATGTCGTGGCTCTCCTCCACGGTCATCCGGCGCGTTTTGGTGCGCTGCTGGCCAAAGGCTTTGCCGAGCATATCGCTGAGGTTCACCATGCCCATATTGCCGCCGGGCATGCCGGGAATATCCATCATCGGCATGCCGCCACCGGTGTCGCGCACGGCGACTTCAATTTCCTTGTCGTTCAGCTGCCCTTCGCGCAGCTTCTTGCGGAAACTGTCGCGGGTCGCAGGCGAGGCGTTCTCGCCCACCAACGCGTCGAGCACCCGGTCTTCAGCGGCGATGTGCGCCTGGGCCTGCACCTGTTTGCGCTTTTGCTCGCGCACCAGGCTGATCGCGGCTTCCACCAGATCGCGCACAATCTGCTCGACGTCGCGGCCGACATAGCCAACCTCGGTGAACTTGGTCGCTTCCACCTTGATGAAGGGCGCGTTGGCAAGCTTCGCGAGGCGCCGCGAAATCTCGGTTTTGCCGACGCCAGTCGGCCCGATCATCAAAATGTTCTTGGGCAGCACCTCTTCTTTTAGGTCGTCATCAAGCTGTTGGCGGCGCCAGCGGTTGCGCAGCGCGATGGCAACGGCGCGCTTGGCGTCCTTCTGGCCGATAATGAACCTGTCGAGCTCAGAGACGGTCTCGCGGGGGGAGTAATTGGTCATACACACATGTCTTTCTTGTCAGCTGTCAGAACGCCGGGGCGCGGGGTTCGTCCCCGTGCCCTCTGGCGGGTAGCGTTCCATCAGCACGGTCACCGAGCCGTCATCCGGGTCGGTATAGGTATCAAAGCGGCGAAAGCCGGCCTTCTCGTAGGCGCGCACCGCGCGCACGTTGCGTTCATCTGGGTCGATGATCAGCCGCGGCGCCCCTTCGGCAAACAGCATGTCGCAGAAGGCCCGTACGGTGCGTGATCCCAACCCTTTGCCCAGCAAGGTGGGGTTTCCGATGGTGATATCAACGCCCAAGGTTCCGGCGGCTTGTTGGCGCACCCATGGCTCCTTTTGCGCCGCCTCATCGGGCACTTTGTCGGTCGCCCAGCATTGGATGTAGGCGAACGGGCCCATGTCCGGCGCCGAGGCGATAAAGCCCCGCGATTCACCCGATGCTTCGCCGCCAAAGATCAGGCCGATCTCATGCTCGGGTTCGCCCCACCATTCCCGAGACGCGGGGGTGGAGAGCCATTGCCGCAAAAGCGGCGTATCGGCTTCAGAGATGGGCGCGAACCGGATCATGCGCACGCGCGCACACAAGCGCCCTGCGGCGGCAAATACTTGCCAGCGTGAATTGTTCTCGAACCGGTTTCCATGCCTGTTCCGTAGCGGAAGTTCTTAACGTTCTCGATATGGCCTTGGCGACTTCCGGCCCGTTGCTGAGCTAGCTTAAGAGCCGAGCTCCAGGGCTTCGACGACGATATTGTGGTTGGTGTAAACGCAAATATCGGCGGCGATGGTCAGCGCCCGGCGGGCGATGTCCTCAGCGCTATGGTCGGAATCGGCCAGGGCCCGCGCCGCGGCCAGCGCATAATTGCCGCCCGAGCCAATGGCCATGATGCCATCTTCCGGTTCAAGCACATCGCCAGTGCCGGTGAGGATCAGGCTC
This sequence comes from Devosiaceae bacterium MH13, assembly GCA_019192585.1. Classification (GTDB taxonomy): domain Bacteria; phylum Pseudomonadota; class Alphaproteobacteria; order Rhizobiales; family MH13; genus MH13. The sequence goes on along the minus strand of JAHCMG010000240.1, from coordinate 4,006 downwards.
TCCTGCGCGTCGGCGACAATCATCATCGCCTCAAGGCGGCGCAAATAGCGGTCCGTGCGCCAGTCTTTGGCCAGTTCCACGGCCGCGCGCTTAAGCTGCCCCGGATACTGCTCAAGCTTGGCTTCGAGCCGCTCGAACAGCGTGAACGCATCCGCCGTCGCACCCGCGAAACCGGCAATCACATCGCCGCCGCCGAGCCGGCGCACTTTGCGGGCATTGCCCTTGATCACCGTCTGCCCGAGCGACACCTGCCCATCGCCGGCCACGACGACTTGGTCGCCTTTGCGAACGGTCACAATGGTGGTGGCGTGCATCTGCGGGAGGGCTTGGTCGGGGGCGTGCATGGCAGGGCCTCTGGATCGGATCGAAAGCAAAACAGACAGCGCATGTAAGCGCCGGCTGGCCGATTGCAAATGGGGGCGGTGCAAACCAGCCGTTCAGCATTGTTGCAGCCGCCTAGCCCTTTGCGTGCCTGCACCCTTGGAACCGGCCCGGCCCCCTGATAGAGGGAGCAGTCTTCTTTTCTGCCGCTCTTACCTTGGAGCCCTTGATCATGGCCCGAACCGCCCGCCTTGAGCGCCGGACCAACGAAACCGCTGTTGCGGTCTCCGTTGACCTTGATGGCAATGGCGCGTCGTCCATCACCCTCAACGGCGCTGGTTTTTTTGAGCATATGCTCGACCAGCTGGCGCGCCACTCGCTCATCGATATCACGGTGGAAGCGACGGGCGACGTGCATATCGATGACCATCACCTTGTCGAGGATGTCGGCATCACGCTCGGTAAAGCAGTGCAGGAAGCCTTGGGCGACAAGCGCGGCATCCGCCGCTATGCGTCGATCGATCTGCCGATGGACGAAACGCTCAGCCGCGCCGCCATCGACGTGTCGGGCCGGCCCTTTCTTGTCTGGCGGGTGGCGTTCACCGCGCCCAAGATCGGCACGTTTGACACCGAGCTGGTGCGCGAATTCTTCCAGGCCTTCGCCATGAACGCTGGCATTACCTTGCACGCCGAAAACGCCTATGGGGCTAACAGCCACCATATTGCCGAAAGCCTGTTTAAGGCTGTCGCCCGGGCGCTGCGTGACGCGGTGGCCATCGATCCGCGCGTCGCCGGTGATCTGCCGACCACCAAAGGCGCGCTGTAAAGCCAGTTCACCAAAGGAGCCGCCACCATGCGGACCTATTCTGTTTTCGAGCCCAAAGTGCTGCCCAGCGGCACCCCGCAGGACGCGGAAAGCCTCGTCTTCGTGCGCCATGGCTGGTCGCTGGCGGCTTTGTTTTTCGCGCCCTTGTGGATGATCGTTCGCCGGCTCTGGCTGGTGCTGCTGGCCTATCTGTTGATCGGCGCCGCCATCCAGGTGCTGGGGCTTGTCGTCCCGCCGATTGTTGTCGTCGCGCTAACGGTGGCGCTGGCCCTGATCGTCATGGTCGAGGCCGGCCAGCTGCGGCTGATGACGATGGAGGCGAGGGGCTATCGCGAGATCGCCGTGCTCGATGCGCGCAACCAGCGCGAAGCCGAGCGCACGTTCTTTGAGCGTTGGCTGAAAGAGCGCGACGCCGTCCGAACCGAGCGCGACAGCCGCCTGCCCGTGCTGCGTCCCGGCTCCACCACGCCGACGCCGATCCCCGGCATGGGCGGCTAGGGCACGCATCATGGCTGAGACTGTCGCCATCATCGATTATGGCTCGGGCAACCTGCGTTCGGCGTCCAAAGCCTTTGAGCGTGTGGTCGCTGAAAACGGGTTGTCCACGCGCATCGACGTGACCGATGACCCCGAAACGGTTCGGCGCGCCGACCGGGTTGTTCTGCCTGGCGTGGGCGCCTTCGCCGATTGCCGCACCGGCCTAGAAGCCGTGCCGGGCATGTGGGACACACTGTTTGAAGCAGTGACCGAACGGGCGGTGCCCTTCTTGGGCATTTGCGTCGGCATGCAGCTGATGGCCACCCGCGGGTTGGAGCACGCCGAGACGCCCGGCTTTGACTGGATCGGCGGCGATGTCGATGCGATCCGCCCCACCGATCCCTCGCTGAAGATCCCGCACATGGGCTGGAACGTGCTCGATGCGGTCGCCCAGCACCCGATCCTTGATGGTATCGAGACGGGCGAGCAGGGCCTGCACGCCTATTTCGTCCACTCGTTTCACCTTGATGTTGCCGACCCGGTCACGCTGATCGCCCGCACCGACTATGGCGGGCCGGTCACGGCCATCGTCGGCCGGGACAATATGGTGGGCACGCAGTTCCACCCCGAAAAGAGCCAGGCGCTCGGCCTGGCGCTGATCGGCAACTTTCTGCGTTGGAAAGTCTAGCAATGCCCATCCTTTTCCCCGCCATCGACCTCAAAGACGGAGTCTGCGTCCGCCTCAAAAAGGGCGAGATGGACGACGCCACCGTCTACAACACCGATCCGGGCGCCCAGGCCGCCGCGTTCGAAGCGATGGGCTTCACACATCTGCACGTGGTCGACCTTGATGGTGCTTTTGCGGGCGAAAGCCGCAATGCCGGCGCCGTCGAAGCGATTTTGGCCAACACCCAAAACCCCGTGCAACTGGGCGGCGGCATCCGCGACCATGCCGGCATCGACGCTTGGCTCGAAAAGGGCATCTCCCGGGTGATCCTCGGCACGGTGGCTGTGCGCGACCCCGCGCTGGTGAAACAGGCCGCCCGCCGGCACCCTGGCCGCATTGTGGTCGGCATCGATGCGCGCGGCGGCAAAGTGGCCGTCGAAGGCTGGGCCGAAACCTCCGATATGGAGGCCGTCGATCTCGCCAAAGCGTTCGAGGACGTGGGCGTCGCGGCGATCGTCTACACCGATATCGACCGCGACGGCGTGCTGACAGGCATCAACTGGGAGGCGACCATCGCCTTGGGCAACGCGATGTCCATCCCTGTGATTGCATCGGGCGGACTCGCCTCGCTTGAGGACATCCACCGGATGCGCGCGCCAGACGCGGCGCATCTCGAAGGTGCCATCTCCGGCCGGGCGCTGTATGATGGCCGCATCGACCCCGCCGAAGCCTTAAAACTCCTGGAGGCAGCATGAGCATGCGGATGCGCTCGCGCGAGCGAGCCAGTGAGGCAGACGCCAGCCGCTGGGCGTGGCGCTGGTCCATCGGTCTGGTGTTGGTCGTTGGCCTGTTCCCACTTGCGGCGGCCTTTTTCGGCGAATTGATCGCCCGCGGCTTGGGTTGCGAGGTGAACTTTCCGCAGCTTGGCGCCTGCACACGCTCCAGCACATTTCTGGAAAGCTTTGCCGGCTCGATGATGAGCATGATCCGCTGGGCCATGATCACCGTGCCGACGGCGATCATCGTTCTGGTCGGCCTCGCCATCACCTATGCCATCGGCAAAAAGCGCGGGGAGGGCGCCTCACGATGAAAACCTGGACCGTCTACTTAGCCGGTGAAATTCACACCGCGTGGCGCGACGATATCGAGCAGGCCGTCGCGAGCGCGGGCTTGCCGGTGCGGTTCACCGCGCCCGTGACCGACCATGCGGCAAGCGATGATTGTGGGGTCGCGATCCTTGGAAGCGAGCCGGATAAATATTGGCATGACCATAAGGGCGCGATGCTCAACGGCATCCGCACCCGCACCATGATCGGCGACGCCGATATTGTGGTCGTGCGTTTCGGCGAGAAATACCGCCAATGGAACGCCGCGTTTGACGCTGGCGTCGCCTCGGCGCTTGGCAAGCCGCTGATCGTGATCCAGCTGCCCGAGCACGACCATACCCTTAAAGAGGTTAACGCGGCCGCCCTTGCGGTGGCGCGCGAGCCGATCCAGGTGGCTGAGATCCTGACCTATGTGATCAACGGCACCTTGCCCGCCCGAACGTCAGCTCAGGCGGCGGAGTGAGCCCTTCCGCTGAGCCGTCATGGCCGGGCTCGACCCGGCCATCCATCCCTGAACACTGAAGCCACGTGCAACAGGACTGCGCTAGGGCTGGATCCCGGCTCAAGGCCGGGATGACGACCCAAAGCTGCATCAAGAGAGACGATGAC
>JAHCMG010000239.1 GCA_019192585.1 Devosiaceae bacterium MH13 | reverse complement strand
GGTTAGGGGTCCAGCGGCTCGGTGCCCGACGGCGCACCGCCGGCTGAAACGCGGATCTTTTCCACCCGCTCTTCGGCGGCTTTCAAAAGCGCATCGCAGCGGGCCTTCAACGCTTCGCCACGCTCATAGATCGCGATGGAGTCTTCCAGCGGCACCTCACCACGCTCAAGCTGATCGACGATCCGCTCGAGCTCCGCCATGGCGGCCTCGAAGCTCAGAGTTGCGGCATCAGGAGAGGGCGATTCGGTCATAGGGCGGTCCTTGCGTTGGCCCTAGACCCTGCCGACCCACCTCATGGCCGTCAAGCAGCGTCGAGCGGCTCAATCGTGGACAGATCAATCGATTGCGCAGCTTTGGCGAGGTCGTAAGCGGTTTGCATGTTGGCCCAAAGCACCGGCCCGTTTCCAAGCAGCTTTCCAAGGCGCACGGCCATGTTGGCCGTAACGGGCTGCCTGCAGGCCAGAACATCATGCAGTGTCTGCCGCGAAACCCCAAGGCGTGCGGCAAAGGCGGTTTTGCTTAGGCCTGTGGCCGGAAGCACGTCTTCGGCCAAAATCTCCCCGGGATGGATCGGCCGGAGGGAATGGTGCTTCTGCATCAGTGATAGTCCTCCAAGTCCACATCGACCGCGTCTTTACCCGACCAACCAAAGGTCAAGCGCCAATTGGCTGTGAGCCGGACGGAATAACGTTTCGGGCGGCCCTGCAGGCCATGAAAGTAGGCCCCGGGAAAGTTCAGATCATCGGGCGTCTCGGCGGCATCAAGGGCGGCCATAAGCCGATCGAGCTTCCGCAGCCAGCTTTTCTCCAACCCTTTGGATTGACCCGTGGTCCAGTAGTTTTTCAACGCCTTATGGCGAATGCTTGCGATCACATCTGTAAGGTGTCGCTTGACAGTTGATTTGTCAAGCAATGCTTTACAGAGTGCCGCCCTAAGCCTGCATCAGCGTGTGCACATGAGCCGCGACAGAGCGCGAGAGGCCCTGCAGGTCGTAGCCGCCTTCCAGCAGTGAGACGACGCGGCCCCCTGCCTTCTGGGCGGCGAGTTCCATCAGCTTTTCGGTGACCCAAACGAAGTCGGGCTCTTCAAGGTGGATGTTGGCCAAGGGATCGCGCGTGTGCATGTCGAACCCGGCTGAGATGACTACCAGATCGGGCGCGAAGTCGTGCAGCTTGGGCAGCAGCACCTCTTCGAAGGCGGCGCAAAACTGCTCGCGGCCATCGCCGGATGCCAACGGGGCGTTGACGATCGTGTCGTGCTCGCCGGTCTCATTCACGGCACCCGTGCCTGGATAGAGCGGCGCTTGGTGGGTGGACGCGTACAGGACGGTGGCATCGTTCCACAAAATGTCCTGCGTGCCATTGCCATGATGCACGTCGAAATCGATCACCGCGACGCGTTCCGCGCCATGGGCTTGCTGCGCGTGGCGTGCGGCGATGGCGGCATTGTTGAAGAAGCAAAAGCCCATCGATGTTGCGTGTTCGGCGTGGTGGCCTGGCGGGCGGGACGCCGAAAACGCGTTCTTCACCTTGCGCGTCATCACCTCATCGACCGCCTGGCAGGCCGCACCGACACCGCGCAGCGCCGCTTCCCAGGTGCCCGGGGAGACGGTGGTGTCGGCATCGATCCGCACCAATCCCTCATCGGGGCAGGCATCGCGGATGCCGGTGGCGTACCAAAGCGGATGGGCGAGGGCGATCTGCTCAAGCGTGCCCCAAGGGGCCATGTCGCGGTCGAGGCCCATGAAGCGCTCGTCCTCGAGTGCCCGATCAATGGCCCGCAGCCGGTCCGCACGTTCGGGGTGCCCGGCCGGCGTGGCGTGATCGAGATAGCTTGGATGAGACAAGTAGAGCGTCTGGTGCATGCCACCCCCCGGTTGGCGAAAGACGGCCGCGGCCTTTGCAAGGCCCTTCAGGCGCGCCTGTTCAGCTAGAGGCCTATAGCATGGCGCGCGCGCTGACGATGCACCTTGCGACCGATCAAGCGCGCCGGAAGACCTGGTGGTTAGCGAACCGTGTAGCGGCCATCGCTGCGCCAGCGGCGCATCAATGCCTCGAGCGCCCCATCACCCTCTTCAGGCAGCCGAATCAGCAGGCGGACGAGAAAATCGCCGCGCTTGCCCGAGGCGGTGGGCAGGCCGCGTTCCTTCAGACGCATCATCCGGCCCGAAGGCGCGTTTTTGGGCACGTTGAGCGCCACAGTGCCATCAAGCGTTGGCACTTCGATGCGCGCGCCGAGCACCGCTTCATCGAGCGTGATCGGCACGTCGCGGATCAAGGTTGCGCCCTCGGCTTTGATGTCGGGGTGCGCGGCGAAGGTGATGGTGACCATACCGTCACCCGGCGTGCCGCCCGGCTGCGGCGAGGCTTTGCCCTTGCCCTTAAGCCGGATGGTCTGACCATCGGTGACGCCCTTGGGCAGCGCGATGCGCACCGTCCCTGAGCCAGGCAGCGATATGGCCACCTTGTCGGCAGACAGCACCTCTTCGAGCGAGACTTTGACGCTGGCTTGGACATCGGCTCCTTTGGCGGGGCGGGCCGAGCGGCTGCTGGCACCGGCCTGATGTCGGCCCGAGCCCATACCGGCACCCATGCCGGGGTGCATGCCACCACCCATGCCTGCCCCCATGCCGGGACCGGCGCCGCCGAACATGGATTTGAGCAAATCTTCGGTGTTGATGCCGCCTGAAAAGCCCGCCGCGCCAGGGCCACTACCACCTGGTCGTCCGCCGCCAAACTGCGCGAATAGATCATCAAAGCCTGGGTTCGGACCGCCCTGCGCACGCCCGCGCGGGCCGCCGCCAAACGGGTTGAAGCCAGCCATGGTCGGGTTGCCATCGGCATCGATCTCACCGCGATCAAACGCTTTGCGCTTATCGCTGTCGCCGAGCAGCTCATAGGCGGCGCTCACCTCGGAGAACCGCTCTTTGGCTCGCGGATCATCGGGGTTCTGATCGGGATGATACTTCTTGGCGAGCTTGCGATAGGCGGACTTCACCGCCGCGCTGTCGGCGCTTTTGGGCACACCAAGAACTGTGTAGGGATCACGCATCGCTGACCTACAATAAAACGCTGAAATCTGAGTTGGTTATCAGATAGGCGCTCGGGCAGGCGAATTCTAGAGCGCTTCACCGGCGCGCGGCGAGGTGAAGGCCCAGCCATCACCGCGTTGGCACGCATCAGCCAAGATGATCGCGTCGCGCGGCGTGCTGGTCACTTCAACGGAGACCATACGGCACGCGCCGGGCTCGGAACCGGTGGCCCGGAAAGGGGTCATCAGGCCCGCTTTGTTGCCTGCCGACCAGGAGAAGGTACCAACCTGCTCATCCTCGCGCAGCGCACGGGTCAGTGCGCCGCTCAAACCGTCAAGTTCAGCCTGCGAGAAGCTCACGGGGTTGCTGGCATTGCGCTCAAGGGCGGCCACCAATTCGTCTGTCGGCCGCGTTTCGGCCTCTGCAACGGAACGCGCAACCGCGCGCTCCCCTGCGGCACTGTCAACGGGGCCGGTCGGCGCAACCGCAGTCGCCAGAGGCGGCGGCATCTCGGTGGCCGGCGTTTGATCTGCGGTGTCAGAAACGGAGGCGGTCGTGATCGCGCGCGGGGTGTCATCGCCCGAAAGCGAGGCAAAAGGCAGCGAAATGCTAGCACAGCCGGTCAGAGCGGTGACGCTCGCGACCACCAAGGCTAACCGGACCGGTGTCCGAAGCGCGGCATCTTGCACTGCCATTGTGTCCCACCCTTTACGCAACCCACCCGTTCGGATGGTCGGCGCCCGCTGGACATGCCAGAGCGATCGCGCCACACACTCCCAAACGCCATCGTGGACCCCAAGGATGAGGGAACCGTTAATGCCTGCTGACCCAAACCGCTTAGATGCGGGGGATTTCCTTAACGCCTCGGACCCTTTTGCCGTTTTCGAGGCTTGGCTGGCCCAGGCCGCCGAGACCGAACCGAACGATCCCAACGCGGCGGCGCTCGCAACCGTCGACGCTGACGGCATGCCGAATGTGCGGATCATTTTGGTCAAGGCGGTCGGGACGCAGGGCTTTGTGTTCTACACGAACTTCGAAAGCACCAAGGGACAGGAGCTTTTGGGCCAACGCGCGGCGGCATTGTGTTTTCATTGGAAAACGCTGGGCCGGCAGGTGCGCGTGCGCGGCACGATCGACGTGGTCGCCGATGATGTTGCCGATAGCTATTTTGGCAGCCGCCCACGCGGCAGCCGCATCGGTGCCTGGGCGTCTCAGCAGTCACGGCCCATGGAAACCACCGATGCGTTGAAGCAGCGGGTGGATGCGCTAACCGAGCAGTATGGTGAGGACGCGCCGATTCCGCGGCCCGATCACTGGTCAGGCTTCCAGCTTTCGCCGCTCAGTTTCGAACTGTGGCATGACAGGCCCTACCGGCTGCACGACCGGGTACAGTTCACCCGGCCGTCAACCCATAGCGCGTGGAGCGGCACTCAGCTTTATCCCTGAGCGCCGCCGAATGCTGGCTTGTGCTGGCGAGTGCTGATCGAGGACGCAGCGGACGTCTTTGTTGCCCAGTGGCCGATAGAGCGCGTCGAGCGGGTCCTGTTGGCTAGCGGCGCGGCGGCGCGCGGCTTCAGCCTGGGCCCGGGTTTCGCGGGCAAGGGTCAACGGACCGCAATCAAGCGCGGTTTTGATGGCGCGGTCACCCTCGGGTGCGGCGGTGTTGTTGCTGTCTTGCGGCAGGGTGTGCTCGGGCGCAGCAAAAGGGGAGGTCACTGGGTTGGTCCTTTTCATCTGTCTGGAAGAGGCGGCGCGCGGCCGCACACGGGCGCTGCCCGCATCGCGCTGCGCTAAGGACCAGGTGCGGCAAAATGGTGGCGGCTTTCATAAGAGATGTTCGCCGGCGCCTTTTGTGGTCCGCGTGCACCCCGCAACCAGCCGTGCTGCGCTTGCGGGGCCCACAAAAGCCCGGCATAGCAAGAGCAAACCTTAGCAGACTTACCGTCACCGCAGCCGGTGGCTCCAAGGCAGCCCATCCATGCGCTTTCGCCCACTGACAAAACCGCTCAAGGCCCCCCGCCGGGCCCGTGTGCTGGCGGCGGTGGGCCTGTTATGCGTGCTCTTCGCGGTCGTCTTTGTTGGCTTTGGCCTGGTGACGCTTCCCGGTGCACTCGTGGCGCTCGGCTTGGCGTCGGCCATTGCAGCCTTGGCGCTGATCTTGGCGCTTTATGCGCTTGGCCGCATCTGGCAGCAGCCCGCAAAGGGGGCGCTTGATTCGCTGTTGGCCATTGTCTGGGCGCTGCCCGTGATCGTCTGTGCCGGCGGCCTCTACTATGTGTTGACCCAGACCGAGAGCTATCCGGATCTGGCCACCGACACCGATG
>JAHCMG010000238.1 GCA_019192585.1 Devosiaceae bacterium MH13 | reverse complement strand
TGGTCGGCTTGCCCCAAGGGGTAACCGGGTGGCGACCACCGGACGTACGGCCTTCACCACCACCATGGGGGTGATCAACCGGGTTCATCACGACGCCGCGAACCGAAGGACGGCGGCCCATCCACCGTGAGCGGCCCGCTTTGCCAAGATTGGTGTTCATATGGTCGGGGTTCGAAACAGCACCGACCGATGCGAAACAGTTGCCGTGCACCAGGCGCTGCTCGCCAGACTGCAGGCGGATGATGGCATAGGCGCCATCGCGGCCAACCAGCTGCGCATAGGCGCCAGCCGACCGAGCAATCTGACCACCCTTGCCGATCTTCAGTTCGACATTGTGGATGATGGTGCCAACCGGCATCGACGCGAGCGGCATGGCGTTGCCAGGCTTCACATCGACCTTGTCGCCGGCGACAACCGTGTCACCCACGGCCAAGCGCTGCGGCGCCAGGATGTAGGCCAGATCGCCATCTTCATAATTCAACAGCGCGATGAACGCGGTCCGGTTGGGATCGTACTCAAGGCGCTCAACCGTTGCCGGAACGCCCAGCTTGGCGCGGCGCTTGAAGTCGATGACGCGGTAGGTGCGCTTCACACCACCGCCGCGACGGCGAACGGTGATCCGGCCGGTACTGTTGCGGCCACCCTTTGAGGTCAGGCCCTCGGTAAGCGTCTTGACCGGCTTGCCCTTGTGCAGGTGCGAGCGGTCAACGGCAACCAACTGGCGGCGGCCCGGCGACGTCGGATTGAACTTTTTCAATGCCATGGATTTGGTCCTTCCCCAGCCCGCTCTACAGACCGGTGGTCACGTCGATGGTCTGGCCATCTTCGAGCGTTACGATCGCTTTCTTGACGTCAGACTGACGGCCCAGAACACCGCGGAACCGCTTCACCTTGCCCTTGCGGACGAGCGTGTTGACGGCTTTCACCTCCACGGAGAACAGCGCTTCAACGGCCTTCTTGATTTCGGTCTTCGTTGCGGTCGGCGCAACGTTGAACATGACCTGCCCGTTTTCCGAGGCCAACGTCGATTTCTCGGTGATGACCGGCGAGACGATCACGTCATACAGCTTCGGGTTCGTGCTCATTTGAACCGCGCCTCCAGCGCTTCAACAGCGTCCTTCGACAGCACCAGCGTGTCACGGCGCAGAATGTCGTACACATTGATGCCCTGCACCGGCAGCACATCAACGTTCGGCAGGTTGCGCGCAGCACGCGCGAAATTGTCGTTGACCGACGCACCATCGATGAACAGCGCATTGGTCAGGCCCTGAGCGCTCAGTGCTGCCGCGACGGCCTTGGTCTTGGCTTCAACACCATCAAGGGTGTCGACCACCACCAGGCTTTCGCTCTTCAGTTTGGCAGACAGAGCGTGGCGCAGCGCCAGAGCACGGACCTTCTTGGGAAGATCATGGGCATGGCTGCGGACCACGGGACCGTGGGCCTTGCCGCCACCAACGAACGAGCCAACCCGGCGCGAACCGTGACGGGCACGACCGCCACCTTTTTGGCGACCAAACTTTGCACCGGTGCGAGAAATCTCCGCACGCGCTTTGGTCTTGTGTGTGCCAGCCTGCCGCTTGGCGAGCTGATACCGGACCATGCGCTGCAGAATGTCGGCGCGCGGCTCAAGACCAAAGACCTCGTCTGAGACCTCAACCTTGCCGGCAGCTTTGCCGTCGAATTTGATGACCTTGATGTCCATCACGCGGTCTCCTCAACCTGCGTCGGCGCATCTGCAGCCGCAGCAGCTTTATATGCACCCGGCGTCGGCACGCCTTCAGGCAACGCTTTTTTGACAGCGTCGCGCACCATCACCCAGCCGCCTTTGGAACCCGGCACGGAGCCTTCGATCATGATCAGGCCGCGCTCAACGTCGGTTTTGACGACTTTGAGGTTCTGCGTGGTCACCCGCGAATTGCCCATCTGGCCGGCCATTTTCTTGCCTTTGAAGACCTTGCCCGGATCCTGGCACTGACCGGTCGAGCCGTGCGCACGGTGCGAAATCGACACGCCGTGCGACGCACGAAGGCCGCCAAAATTGTGCCGCTTCATCGCGCCCGCAAAGCCTTTACCGATGGAGGTACCGGAAACGTCGACAAACTGACCGGCGACGAAGTGGTCAGCGGTGAATTCGGCGCCCACGTCAACCAGATTGTCTTCCGACACGCGGAACTCAACCAGCTTACGCTTGGGCTCAACATTCGCCTTGGCGAACGTGCCACGCTCTGCCTTGGTGGTGTTTTTCACCTTGGCGAGGCCGGCACCCAGCTGCACGGCAACATAGCCGTTCTTTTCCATCGTGCGGTGGCCGACGACCTGACAATTGTCGATCTTCAAAACCGTCACAGGGATGTGCCGCCCGTCTTCGGCGAAGATGCGGGTCATGCCCACCTTCTGTGCAATAAGTCCTGACCGCATGGGTCTTGTCCTTGTTCAGCGCGCGTACGTTTCAGTGCGAAACCAGAGGCGCGAAACCAGTTCCAGCTCAGCCCTTAGCCGCCGAGCTTGATCTCCACATCGACACCAGCCGACAGGTCGAGCTTCATCAGCGCATCGACGGTCTGCGGTGTGGGGTCGATAATGTCCAAAAGCCGCTTATGGGTGCGGATTTCGAACTGTTCACGGCTCTTCTTGTCGATGTGAGGCGACCGGTTGACCGTGAATTTCTCGATCCGCGTCGGCAGCGGGATCGGGCCACGCACCTGCGCGCCAGTCCGCTTCGCGGTTGAGACGATCTCGACCGTGGACGTATCGAGTACGCGGTGGTCGAACGCCTTAAGCCGAATTCGAATGTTCTGTCTGTTCATAGCCGAACCTTCTGCCTGCCTTGCTCAGCGCCCGACTTGGGTCAAAGCGCCGGGCCCGCAGGCCCTCTCTTCGAAGAAAAACAAACGCGCGGCCAACCGATCCGGCCAGCCGCGCGCTGGGAATGTTACTCAGTAATTTTTGTGACGACGCCAGCGCCGACGGTACGGCCGCCTTCACGGATAGCGAAGCGCAGCTTCTCTTCCATCGCGATCGGCACGATCAGCTCAACATTGATCTCAACATTGTCGCCCGGCATCACCATCTCGGTGCCTTCCTTCAGCGA
>JAHCMG010000237.1 GCA_019192585.1 Devosiaceae bacterium MH13 | reverse complement strand
CTTTTCGGCCTGCGGCACGCGCGGCATGCCGAGATGCGCGCCAAAGCGTCCATCGGTATCTTCTGTGTCGCCCTTGCGGTGATGACAGCGCTGGGCGGCGGTTTGACCTCGCCGCTGGCCATTTTCTTTTTGCTGCCGCCGATTGAGGCGCTTCTGACACGCAAGTCGCAGCTCGCCATCCGCACCTCTGGCCTGTCAGCCTTGGCGTTTGTTGCGGCCATCGCCGCGGCGCCCGTCCTTGCGCAAGAGGCCCCGCAGAACCAGCATATTGCCCAAGCGTTGCAACTGCTCGCGCTTCTGTATGCCATCGTGCTGGCCTTCCGCCTTGTGAAGCTCGCAAACCTCAAGGATATGCGCTTGTCCGCAACACAGCGGGCGATCGAACAGTTCCACTCGGTGACGCATGATGTGTTCGCCATCGTGCGCCGCGATGGCTACGTGCAGCAGGCCTTTGGCGCGCTGAGCAGCGTTCTGGCGGTCGACCGCGCCGACTTGCTGGCCGATGGCCTTGCGAACCGCATCCACATCGCGGACCGGCCGTCCTTTCTGGCGACGCTCGACCGCGCCTTTGCGGAACGGTCACGGGCCACCGTGGAGGTGCGCATCCGCACAGGCTCCAATGATGGCCCGCAGCGCTTCATCTGGACGGAGATCGATCTGTCTGCGGTGAGCCCGCAAAAGGGCGACCGCAGCGAGCCGGAGATCTACGCGCTGATCCGCGATATCACCTCGGTCAAAGACCATGAGGGCGAACTGCTGCGTGCCCGCGAGCGCGCTGAGGCCTCTGACGCTGCAAAAGGGCGCTTCCTGGCGACGATGAGCCATGAGCTACGCACGCCCTTGAACGCGATCATCGGCTTTGCCGACATCCTGGACGAAGAGGTCTTCGGCGCGCTGCAAAACGACCAGCAGCGCGAATATGTCGGGCTCATCCGCGAGTCCGGCGGCCACTTGTTGCAGCTGGTCAACGACTTGCTCGACATGTCGAAGCTCGAAGCGGGCCACTTCCACATTGTCGCCGAGCCTTTCGCCGTGGGCACGGTGATCGATCGCTGCGCGAAGCTGATGTCGAGCCAGGCCGACAAGGCGCGCCAGCGCGTCATCCTTGATGTGGCCGGCGATCTGCCCGAACTGGTCGCTGACCAACGCGCCGTGCGGCAGATTTTGATCAACCTGCTGTCGAATGCCAGCAAGTTCACGCCTGAGGGCGGCACGATCACCGTGCGCGCCCGCCGCGATGGGGCGGTGCTGTCGATCGCGGTGATCGACACCGGGATTGGCTTAAAAGCCGAAGATATCAAACGGTTGGGTGAGCCCTTCTTCCAGGCCGACAACGCCTATGACCGGAGCCATCAGGGCACTGGGCTTGGCCTGTCCGTGGTGCGCGGCCTGTGCGACCTGCATGAAGGCTCGATCAACTTCACCAGTGTCGAAGGCGAGGGCACCACAGCCACCGTGCGGCTGCCATTTGCCGGCCCGTCAGAGGTTTTGGACACTCCGGTTCACCGGGCTGCCGACAACGCCGTCGTCTACGCGAAGCTCTCAAGTGCGCGCGCCCAAGCGGCCTTGGAGCAGATCGCACCATCATCCAACGAGCACGGATCGGAACCACCGGCTGTGCAAGAAGAAAGGCTGAAGGCTCATGCGTAACCGTATTGATCGCCGCGAACCGGCCCTTGATGGCTATGATGATGCCGCCATCCCCAGCGAGTACGACGAGCGCGGGCAAGGCTGGGCCCACGCGACCGCTTGGCAGGAAGACGATGAGTGGGACGAGTATGACGAGCCGACCTTGATGGATCGGCTCAGCGCAGCCCCAGGCAAGGCCGCTGTCGCTGTGCTCGCTTTCGCTGCGTTTGGCTTGGTGTCTGTCAACGCCGCTTTGTTTCAGCCCGGTGCGCACCCCGCGCCGATGATGGCGACGCGTGCCGCCGCGCCTGCGGACCCGTTACCACAGCAAACACGCCTCGCAGCGAACCCCGAAAGTGATCGGTCCGTTGGGGTTGTGCGGGAAGATCGGTTGATCGCCGCGCCCGCGCCCAGCGTCCCGCCCTATCAGCAAGGTGAGGCGACCGCCTCCATTCCGGCGTCCGGTGCTGCCTCACACGCGACGCTGGCCCGAACGCCGTGGCCCGCCCCGGCGCCAGTGCCGCGGCCCTCGACTTTCTCCGTCCGTCGGCCCGATGCCGTGCCGCCGGCGCCGCAAATGGTGGCCACGTCACCGGTCGCACCGCAAGTGGTGACGACCGTTCCGGTCAACGATCCCATCGCGGCGCTCCTGCAGCCGAGCCAGCCGGGCGCGCCGGCTGCGGTTCAGACGTCGCCGCAAACACGCTCAGCCCAGCCCATGGTCGCGGCCGTACAGGCGGTTCTCGCCCAGCTTGGCTACGCCCCTGGCACCATCGATGGCGTCATGGGTCCGGGCACCGAAGAAGCCATCCGCCGCTTCCAGCTGCGCCGCGCCCTCGAGCCGAACGGCCAGATTAGCGCCGAACTTATTCGTGAGATCGAGCGCGTGACCGGCCAGCGCATGTCGGCGTCTTAGACAGTTGCTTGATCGCTAGACCCTGACAGTCTCCTCGATCAGAAAATCGACCACCTGAACCAGCGCGTCGCGGGCGTCTGCGCCATCGGCGATCGCTTCGTGGAACAGCGCCAGCTGACGATCCGCCGATGTGCCGCGCGCCTGGATGGTGCGCAGGTGCTCAAGCTCGGCGACGCAGCCGAGCGCTTCAGCGTCTTCGGCCAGCATCGTCATGAACTCTTCGACAAGCTCGGCCATGGGCACCAACTCGCCGCGACCGAAATCGACCAGCGAGCCTTCCGAGCCGTGGCGCTGGGCAAGCCAGCGGTTCTCTTCGATGAGGAAACGCGGATAGCTGCGCCACTTTTGGTTGTTTCGCCGCAGCCGCCACAGCATGCGCGCCGTGCACTGGAACGCCGCAGCGACGGCGGCAGCATCGTCGACGCTTGTGCAAACATCGCACACGCGCATCTCTAGGGTCGGGAAGGCTACGGACGGCCGCAAATCCCACCAGATTTTGGTGGCGTCTTCGATCAGCCCCACATTGATGAGCGCATCGATGGTTCGCCGGTATTCGGCAAAGCTCGCAAACTGCTCCGGCAGGCCGGTGCGTGGCAGTTCGTCGAACACCGAAAGCCGTTAGCTCTTAAGCCCCGTCTCATTGCCGCGCCAGAAGGGCGAAGACGTTGTCAGCGCCATCAGATGGGGCAGGAAGTAGCTCAGCTGCTGCATCAGATCGATGCGCAGATTGTCGTCATCGATCCCGACATGCACATGCATGCCGCAGATCACGAGCCGTGCGACCACCATTTTGAGGTCGTCAGCCAGCGCGTTGTAGCGCGCGCGATCGGTGTGCACGAGCCGGTCCCACTCGGCGAACGGATGGGTGGAGGCGGCGATGGGCGCAACACCAAAGGGCTCGGTCGCCTCTGACAGGCAGGTCCGCATATGGGCCAGCTGGGCCCGCGCGCTGGCGATATCGGGATGAACGGACGTGCCAACCTCGATCTGGCAGCGCAAGAACTCGTGGGTGACCTTTTCGCCCAGCAGCGCCTTGCAAGCATTGAACGCCGCTTCCGGCGGATCGGCGGCCAGGTCGCGTGAGGCGCGGTCGACGAGCAGATACTCTTCCTCGATCCCAACCGTGAATGTCGGTTCTGAAGCCATCGGTTTCCCAGCCTTCCCGAAGCGAGACGCGCATTAAAGGGCCACGTTCCGCCCGAGGCAACCGCACCAAGTGTTCGCGGCCGGCCCGCTAAGGGCAAAGCCTTGCCCGGGCGAGCCCACCCAAGCTTTGCCGAACGATCCATTGCCAAGGCGGGCGCAACCCATTAGAGACCCGCCATTCGCTATCCAAACCGCTTACAAGCCCGGGTTCGCTCCCCGGCAGGAGACAGATCATGTCCAGCGCGTCGCTTGCAGATTGGAGCCCCAGCTCCTGGCGTTCAAAGCCCATCAAGCAAGTTCCCAGCTATCCCGACGCCGCCGCCCTCGCGGGCGTGGAAGAGCGTCTGGCGAGCTACCCGCCGCTGGTTTTTGCAGGTGAGGCACGCTCGCTGCGCGACCACCTGGCGCGTGTCGCCAAAGGCGAGGCCTTTCTGCTCCAAGGTGGCGATTGCGCCGAGAGCTTTGCTGAGCATGGCCCCGATAACATTCGCGATTTCTTCCGCGTATTCCTTCAGATGGCCGTTGTGTTGACCTATGGGTCGGCACGCCCGGTTGTGAAGGTTGGCCGTCTGGCCGGTCAGTTCGCCAAGCCGCGCTCGTCCGACATTGAGGCGCGCGATGGCCAGGAGCTGCCCTCCTACCGCGGCGATATCATCAACGGCATCGACTTCACCTCGGATGCGCGCATCCCCAACCCGCAGCGCCAGGACATGGCGTACCGCCAGTCGGCCGCGACGCTGAACCTGGTGCGTGCGTTCGCCAATGGCGGCTATGCGAACCTTGAAAACGTTCAGCAGTGGATGCTCGGCTTCGTCGCCGACAGCCCGCAAGGCGAGCGTTACAGGGAAGTGGCCGATCGGATTTCCGAGACCATCGAGTTCATGCGCGCCATCGGGCTGACGCCCGAGCAGTACGCACGCCTGCGCGAAACCGAGTTCTACACCAGCCACGAGGCGCTGCTTCTGGGCTATGAAGAAGCGTTGACGCGCAAGGATTCCACATCCGTGGACCCCGATGCCTGGTACACCACATCGGGCCATATGATCTGGATCGGCGACCGGACGCGCCAGCTCGACCATGCCCATGTTGAGTTCGCCCGCGGCGTTCGCAACCCGATCGGCATGAAGTGCGGCCCCTCGCTGGAGCCGGACGATATGCTGCGGCTCATTGACCGGCTCAACCCGCTCAACGATCCAGGCCGTCTGACGCTCATCGCTCGCTTTGGTCACGACAAGGTGGAAGAGCATCTGCCGAAGCTCATCCGCGCCGTGGAGCGCGAGGGCAAATCGGTGGTTTGGTCCTGCGATCCGATGCACGGCAACACGATCACGCTCAACAGCTACAAGACGCGCCCGTTTGACCGTATTCTAAGCGAGGTCGAGGCGTTCTTCAGCGTCCACGAAGCCGAGGGCACCTATCCTGGCGGCATCCATGTCGAGATGACGGGCAAAAACGTCACAGAGTGCACCGGTGGCGCGCGGGCCGTGCGGCCTGAAGATCTGCACGATCGTTACCACACGCATTGCGACCCGCGCCTCAACGCCGACCAGGCCTTGGAGCTGGCGTTCCTCGTGTCTGAGCGGCTGAAGAAAGGCCGTTCCGAGCAGCCGATGGAGCTGTCGCAAGCGGTCTAAGGGGCCAAACCCCACCGTTCAAACCTCTCAAGAGGCCGGGCGCGTTCGCCCGGCCTTCTTCTTTCCGGCCTACAGCCTCATTGCCTGTGACGACCGCGCAGGAGCGGAAAAACGGTACTCTTTCGCGTGATTTGCTCACAGTGAACAAAAGTCGATTGCGTCGCGTACCAGCGGGCGCTACATGCGGCATATGGCAACCGAAACCATCACGTTCGCGCTGGCGCAGCTCAACCCGGTCATGGGCGACCTTGAGGCCAATGCCGCCCTCGCGCGTCAAGCCCGCGCCGAGGCGAAAGCCCAGGGCGCTGACCTTGTCGTTTTCACCGAGCTGTTCCTGTCGGGCTACCCTCCTGAAGACCTGATCGACAAAGACGCCTTCATGCATGCGTGCCGGCGGGCGTGCGAAGCGCTCGCCGAAGACACCGCCGATGGTGGCCCGGCGCTGCTGATGGGCACCCCCTGGCTGACCGATGAGGGCAAGCGCTACAACGCCGCGGTCCTGATGGAGGGCGGCGCCATCACGGCCGTGCGGGCCAAGGTGCACCTGCCCAATTATGGCGTGTTCGATGAGAAGCGCGTGTTCGACGCCGGCCCGATGCCTGGCCCCATCAGTTTTCAAGGCGTGCGGCTCGGCGTGCCGATCTGCGAGGACGCCTGGCTGGAAGATGTTGTCGAATGCCTAGCCGAGACCGGCGCTGAGCTTCTCGTCGTGCCCAACGGGTCCCCCTGGTGGGAGAACAAGGCAGATGAGCGCCTGCAGCATATGGTGGCCCGGGTTGTCGAAAGCGGGCTGCCGCTGATCTACACCAACCAGCTTGGCGGCCAGGACGAGCTGGTGTTCGACGGCGGCTCGTTTGCGCTGTCGAGCGATCGGACGCTGGCCCTGTCGATGCCCCAGTTTGAGCCAGCGGTCACAAGCCTCACGGCACGCCGCACCGAGGACGGCTGGGCGCTCGATCGGGGCACAATCGCGCCCGGTCCCGAGGATCT
>JAHCMG010000236.1 GCA_019192585.1 Devosiaceae bacterium MH13 | reverse complement strand
TCGCCATCAGCTTGTGGACCCGCCTGTCGGGGTTGGCCAGGGCCGCCGCCACGGCATGCAGACCGTACAAATAGTAGGGGACCGGCGCCGCCTCAGGTTTCGCTTTGGGGGCGAACCGCTCTTGTCGTTCTTTACGGGTCTCGCCCTGCTTGCGGGCTTCTTGCGACCGTTTGAGGCGCGCGTAGCCGGATCGCGGCGTCTTCGGGCGGGGCGGTTGGGTCATGAGGCTCGGTTTTGGTGCGCGAGGTCGGGCTCGCAACGGGCTTACGAAAGAGCGCTGGTAACAGGCCCGGTGACGGATTGACAGGCCGGATTCGAATGTCGATAA
Organism: Devosiaceae bacterium MH13; assembly: GCA_019192585.1. GTDB lineage: Bacteria > Pseudomonadota > Alphaproteobacteria > Rhizobiales > MH13 > MH13. The sequence continues at coordinate 1,716 of JAHCMG010000236.1, read as the reverse complement.
GGCGCGGGCTCGACGCGAGGCAACTGGGTTGGCTGGCGTGGCGCTCGTGGAGGAGTGTCCGAGTGGTTAAAGGAGACGGACTGTAAATCCGTTGGCTACGCCTACGCTGGTTCGAATCCAGCCTCCTCCACCACCGCCATTTGTTCAAGACATGGCGAACGGCGCAGCAGACGTCTGCGCCTGCAAACGCTGAGAGCGCCTATCGATATTTGGATTGACTATCGAGTTGACGCTGATCAGACTCTGCCAAATCGCGGGTGTAGCTCAATGGTAGAGCAATAGCCTTCCAAGCTAAAGACGAGGGTTCGATTCCCTTCACCCGCTCCATTCCATGCCCTGTCATCACAGACCTGCCCGAGACTTCGAGACCGTCTGAGTGACGGTCTAGCGTCTGTAACGCCGCCTGCGCTAAGGCGCTTTAACCAGCTGCCAAGCGGCGGCGGCACGCACCCCCTTGCTAAGGTTGGCACAAAGCCTTATGTGCGCGCCTGATTTCGCGATAGACGCCGATGCGTTGTCGCACGCAGTTTCCACGCCCGACCAAAGGACCGTTTTCGAATGGCGAAAGAGAAGTTTGAGCGCAACAAGCCGCATGTGAACGTTGGCACGATTGGCCATGTTGACCATGGCAAGACGACGTTGACGGCGGCGATCACGAAGTACTTTGGTGACTTCAAGGCGTATGATGAGATTGACGGTGCGCCTGAAGAGCGCGCGCGCGGCATCACGATCTCGACGGCACATGTTGAGTATGAGACCGACAACCGCCACTACGCGCATGTCGACTGCCCCGGCCACGCTGACTATGTGAAGAAAATGATCACCGGTGCGGCGCAGATGGATGGCGCGATCCTGGTGTGCTCGGCTGCCGATGGCCCGATGCCGCAGACCCGTGAGCACATCCTTCTGGCCCGTCAGGTTGGTGTGCCGGCGCTTGTGGTGTTCCTCAACAAGGTCGACCAGGTCGATGATGAGGAGCTTCTGGAACTCGTTGAGATGGAAGTGCGTGAGCTGCTTTCCTCTTACGACTTCCCCGGCGATGATATCCCCATCGTTGCGGGGTCCGCGCTGGCCGCTTTGGAAGGCAACTCGCCTGAGATCGGTGAGACCAAGATCCGTGAGCTGATGGAGCATGTGGACAGCTACATCCCGCAGCCTGAGCGTCCGGTTGACCAGCCGTTCCTGATGCCGATCGAAGACGTGTTCTCGATCTCCGGTCGCGGCACGGTTGTGACGGGTCGTGTTGAGCGCGGCATCATCAAGGCCGGTGAAGAGATCGAGATTGTCGGCATTCGCGACACGCAGAAGACGACCTGCACGGGCGTTGAGATGTTCCGCAAGCTCCTCGATCAGGGCGAAGCGGGCGACAATATTGGTGCGCTGCTGCGCGGTGTTGGCCGTGAAGACGTTGAGCGCGGCCAGGTGCTGTGCAAGCCCGGTTCGGTGACGCCGCACACCAAGTTCGTGGCTGAAGCCTACATCCTGACCAAGGAAGAAGGTGGCCGTCACACGCCGTTCTTCAACAATTACCGCCCGCAGTTCTACTTCCGGACCACCGACGTCACCGGCGTTGTGTCGCTGAAGGAAGGCACCGAGATGGTGATGCCGGGCGACAATGTTGAGATCAATGTTGAGCTGATCGTGCCGATCGCGATGGAAGAGAAGCTGCGCTTCGCTATCCGTGAAGGCGGCCGTACCGTCGGCGCTGGCGTCGTC
>JAHCMG010000235.1 GCA_019192585.1 Devosiaceae bacterium MH13 | reverse complement strand
TCTGCTGGTGCTTCCACCTCTTCCACTGCTGTGGCCTCAGCGTCGACCTGAGCTCCCTCTTGGCGCTCGACGCGGAACCGCCAGCTGATCTCTGGCAGTTCGGCCGGGGTTGAGGAGACCGACAGTTCGATGGATTGGGCGGGGCCATGATAGTCTTCATGACCCGGATCGGTGACACGAAGCTGGCCCTGATCGACCTCGAACAGGATCGTCCGCATAGCGGTGGTGATGCGGCAGCTTTGCTCGCCGAGCATCTTCACACGCAGTCCGGGCTCAAGATGGAAGTGCAGCGTGTAGGGCGTCCGCACCGTCCGCGCGGGTGTGCCAGTTTTCAGCTGGAAACTGTCCTTGCCCTCAAGCTGCCTGCCCGAAGGCGACAGGGTGAGCGTGCGCGCATGGTCGACGCCATAGCGCTTGCGATAGCCGGTGTGCTGGGCCGATAGCGTTGCTTCCCCATCCGACTTGTCGAGCGTGTGCGAGACCGTGAAGCCGGCAGAGACGATGGGGCTGTCGAGCTCCGGCGTTGCGAATTGAGCCGAGGACTGCCCATCCATCGAAACCGTGGAGTGCGCCATCGTGCGGCGATGGTCGAGCTGGTTGGAGAACCGGCCTTGCCACGGTGGCGGGCTGTTTGTGACGACCTTCTCTGCCCCAATGCTCCATTCAAACGCCAGGCAGGACGCGTGGGCGCGGCTGCCGGCGTTGACGGCGGGCGGTCCACCGACATCGGCGAGCACCAGGCCGGACGTGCCCTCAAGGCGCACATAACCGGTCTCCGGCGCTTCGGCCGGCAGGGGGCCACGCTCTGTATCGTAGGTCGTGATCGAAGCGACCAGTCCGCGCGCCAGGTGCGTTAGGTCCGCAGCGCCTTGGAAGCGGGCGAGGCTGCCGTCTGGGTGCCGCAGCATCCGCATGGTGCGCATGGCATCGGTGATGCCCATCGTCAGCCTCTGCGGAATGGGCACGTTGCGCGCTTCGAGCAGGGCCCGCAGCGAGAGCATCTCGGCAAGCAGTTGCGCCAGATCGGTCGGCCGCCGGGTGACCGGTCCACCGTCGCGGTGTAGCGCGTCGCGCAGCGAGCGGTCGAGAACCGCAAGCGTTTTGCGTTGCAGCGCTTTGTGCCCCGTCAGCGCATTGGCGACGCTGGCGCAGGACAGGGCTATCGCGCAGCGCTCGGTCGGGTCAGCGATCAGCGCCCGGTGCGTGAACGCGAGGCGGACATCGGCGATGATGGATTCCATGATCGCGCGATAGTCGGCGCTGTCCGCGTCATCGAGCAGGTAAGCGGCTTGGTTGGTCAGGCATAGGGCACGCTTGGCGGCCACATCCGGCGCCATGGCAATGCGCGGGTGCTCGCGGCGCTTGGCCACCCATTGCAGCACATAAGTCCGCGCCAGAAGCTTGGTGCCTGGATGAGCATGCGCGCGCATGTGCCGAAGCCAGCGAAACGAGTGAAGCAAAGCTGCGAAGCGCTCGCTGGGTGGCGCGACATCGAACAGGTTGCGACCGTCGAGCTCAATCGAGGCATCGCCCAGCGCGAAATAGCCTTCGGCCAGCTCCGCGCCGCGGGTGGGATCGGCCGTCCGCATGTCGCGGGGCACCATCTCGAAGATCGCGCGGCGCGCCGACCAGGTGTTGGTCAGCATCGACGACGTCCACGCCCCCAAGCGGCGCAAATGCGTCGTTGGATACGCGCCTAGCCCCGCTCCAGCCTGGGTGGGCGGCATGATATTTCCCGCTGCGGACATCCCTTGACCCCAACGCTGTGCATCTCCCAGCCCCATGGACGACGCGCCAGCGGTCACCTTTAACCACATGCTAATGCTAGCGGATTGCTCGCGGCATTGAAACGTAAACCAAACGTAAGGTTAACCCCCGGCTGTAGGACAAACTGTTTCCTATCCACAGGTTGAGTTGGCGCAATTAGGCCGTGCGGCGCAGGCAGGCAGCGAAGAAGCCATCCATGCCCGTCCAGGACCCCTTGATCTTCAGGCCGGGCCCGTGACCCGGAAGCGTTCGCAGCTGTGTGCCTGCCTGGTCTTGCGCGGCGTTGAGGCTTTGCGCCCAGGCGGGAAGTACGACGGGCGCCCAACCCGGGGCACTTTCCAGAAACGCTGCGATCTGCTGCTCGCCTTCTTCGGGTTCGAGCGAGCAGGTCGCGTAGACCATGAGCCCGCCCGGCTTCACCCAAGTGGCGCAGGCGCGCAGGAGGTCCCGTTGCACGGCGGCTTGTGCGGCAACGTCCCGCGCTTTGCGCACAAGGCCGACATCGGGGTTGCGCCTGAGCGTGCCCGTCGCGCTGCACGGCGCGTCGAGCAAGACTGCATCGAAGGGGGTGGGTGGCGTGTACACCGTGGCATCAATCACCTCGGTGCGCACATCGAGGTTCAGCCGCGCCATATTGGCCGCAAGCGTCTTCATGCGCTCCGCCGAACTGTCCAGCGCGGTGGTCTCAGCGCCTGCGGCCGCGAGCTGTGCGGTCTTGCCGCCGGGCGCAGCGCAGGCATCGCAGATCTGTTTGCCCCTTGGATCGCCCAAAGCATCGAGCAAGAGCCGAGCGGGGAGGGAGGCCGCCACATCCTGCACCCACCACCAGCCTTCCTGGTAGCCAGGCAGTGCGTCCACCGCGCCAGGGTTCGCCATGCGGATCGTGCCCGGCAGCAGCTCCACCGGCCCGTGTTCGGCGAGACGGGAGATCAGATCCGTGGGCGCGGTTGGCGCAACCGAGATGTCGAGCGGTGGCCGCTCACGCAGATCCGCCGCGATGCGGGCGAACGCGTCAGGGCCGTAGGCCCGCTGCCACCGCTTGGCGAGCCAGACGGGCACGTCGTGGCTCGGCGCGTGCTGCAGGATGGTGTCCTTTTCTTTGACGAGGCGACGGCCTACGGCGTTGACGAGTTTGTTGACCGGGCGCAGATCAGTGTCCTGCCGGGTGTGCTCAACAGCGAGATTGACGGCCGCGTAGGGTTCAACCTCCAGCACCAGGACTTGGGCCGCGAGCGCGCGGAGAACCGCCATGAGTTTGGCAGAGCCAGGCTTGAGGGGCCGATCAAGGCAGGCCGAGATCGCCGTGTCGAGGGTTGGGAGGCGCCGAAGGGCTGCCATGACGATGGCTTGCAGAAGCGCCCGATCGGGCGGGCTCAGCGCCGCCATATCTTCGCGCAGGTCGATCGGCCGTTTTTCGGCCGTGACGCTGTAGATGTGCCGCGCCGCCATTTGGCGGACCGCAAGCCCGGGATGTTTTGCCAAGGGAACTAGTCCAAGCGCTCGGATCGGCGCGTGCTGATCAACCGATCAACCCCAAGGGCCTTCGGGCTTCGATGGCGCTTGCAGCGCGCTTGAGCCACCGCGGCCGGCGCGGTCAATCACAAACGGGTCGTCGCCCCAGCTTTGCCCGAGCGCATTGAGCCGGGCGATCCGCTCATTCATCGGCGGGTGGGTTGAGAACAGGCCGGCGAACCGTTGGCCGCTCAAGGGGTTGGAGATGAACAGGTGGGCCGTAGCCGGGTTGCGCTCGGCGGTCTCGTAACGCACCGAGCCAAGGCCACCGATGCGCGCGAGCGCTGAGGCGAGCCAATCGGGCCGCCCGCAAATCTCGGCGGCGAGCCGGTCGGCTTCATATTCGCGCGTCCGGCTGATCGCCATTTGCACGAGCATGGCAGCGAACGGCGCGACCAACATGGCCACCAGCACGCCCACAATGCCCAGCGGATTGTTGCGGTTGTTGCCAAAGAACAGCGCGAAATTCCCGAGCATGGAGATGGCACCGGCAAGCGTCGCCGTGATCGTCATGGTCAGCGTGTCGCGGTGTTTGATGTGCGCAAGCTCGTGCGCCATCACGCCGACAACCTCCTCCTGGGTGAGGTTCTCGAGCAGGCCGGTCGTCGCGGCAACGGCAGCGTTTTCCGGGTTACGGCCGGTGGCGAACGCGTTCGGCTGCGGCGCGTTGATGATGTAGACTTTCGGCATTGGCATCTGCGCGTGGTCGGCGAGCTGGCGCACCATCGCAACCAATTGCGGCGCGGACCGTTCATCGACCTCACGCGCATTGTGCATGCGCAGCACCATTTTGTCGGCGTTCCAGAAGCTAAACAGGTTCATCGCCGCCGCGATGACCAGGGCAATCAAGGCGCCGCCCGTGCCGCCGAGCATGAAGCCAACGCCCATGAACAGGGCGGTGAGGGCCGCAAGCAGCATCGCCGTGCGAAGTGTGCTCATCGTATCGTCCGTCGCTAAAGCCTAAAGGGGCTGGGGCCTTTATCTATGGGCAGCCGGGCTGACGATCTCAAGGTTTGACCCTTGCAAGGGGTCGAACTAAATGGCGGGCATGGCAGATGAGAACGACATCGAGGGTGCGGAACCGCAGCTTTCCGCAGATGAGCGGCGCAAGGCTGCTGCAGCGCGCGCGCTTGCCGAAGCCGAGGCTCGGCGGCAGGCGATTGATGCCAAAGGCGCCCAAGGCCCCAAGGAAGTTGCGGGGCGCGGCGGGCTTGACCCGGTGCGCTACGATGACTGGGAAATCAAAGGCCTGACGGCGGATTTCTGAGGCCGGGTCGAACCGTTGACTGAGCGGCCGTGCGTGCGCGCTAGCATATCACGATCACCCGTTGGGGGCGTCGACCGCGCTGTCTTCTTCCAAAATCCGTCTTAAGCGACCGAAGGCCAGCCGGATGCGCGACTTAACCGTGCCCAATGGCAAGCCGGTCTGCTCGGCGATCTGGCTGTGCGAAAGCTCGGTGAAGAAGGCCAGCTGCACGAGTTCGAGCTGCTGCTCGGGAAGCTTTTTGAGCGCTTCTCTGATCCGGCCCTGGCGGCGGTCCTCATCGAGCGTCGCATTGGGGTCCGGCAGGTTTTCGTCTTCGATAACAAGCGTTTGCGCGTCGACATTCACCGCGCGCCGCCGCCGCAGAATGTCGATGCGCCGGTTTCGGGCAATCCGAAACAGCCAGGTCGCAGCAGAGCTTTTCGAGCGATCGAACAGAGCCGCCTTCCGCCACAAGGTGACCATGACATCTTGGGTGACCTCTTCGGCCATCGCGTCATCGGACCCAAGCCGCATGAGATAGGCTTTCACCCGCGGGCCAAAATGATCGAACAGGGCGGTGAACGCGTCGCGATCGGCATGCTGCGCCACAGCTTCAAGCCAAGCGGCATGCTGGTCTGCATCGGGATGTGCAGCCGGCGGAGGGTTTGGTCTTTGTTGCACTAGCGTGTCGGTATGTCGCACGATCACGAGTCCAATCTGCCATCTACGCGGTCGGTGATTGTCCGCAGCGCGTCGCCGCTGACGATCTGATCGCCGGTAGGGTCAACCCGCATGGACCCCGGAATCACGCGTTCCTAGACCTTTTGGTCAAGAATGCTCTTATATCTCTTCCTATTCGTAAACCTGTGGGCGCCCCTTAGCAAGCGCGGAAAACGGGCGCGGGAGCTTTTGGGGAGATGGGCAACGCCACACTGTCGCCCCACTTGCCTTTACCACAAGGGGCGGGCGGATGCCGGTGAACCGCTGCCTGTGCAGACCTTAACCGGCATTTAACGACCTTTCGGCAACATCATGGTTGAGCGAATCCAAATGTCGTGTTCACGCGTGACCCTGTAGCCGTCAGGACCTGTTAACCGTCAGAAGCGCCCTGCAATGGATTCCGATTTGGTGACCCTTAGCGGCTAAGGTCTGACAAGAGATCAAACGAGTATTGTGATGTCTGCACTGCGATTTTGCGCCACGTTTTCCGCCAGCATGCTGTCTTTGTCTTTCTCTCGCCGCACCGTGCGAAACGCGCTTGTGGGCGTGGTCAGCGCGTTCGCTGCCCTTGGCCTCGCCGCGCCAGTGCAAGCGCAGGAGCCGACCTTTGTCGAGCAGTCGCGCGATTGGGACGTGTTCCGGACGACGATTGAAGGCTCGCCAGCCTGTTTCATCGTCTCCAAAGCGCGGACCTACGATCCGATGCCGGAGAGCCGGCATGGTGATGTGTTCTTCTACATGACGCGCCGCCCCGCGGCTGGCGTTGAGGCCGAGCCGCTGCTGCTTGTTGGCTACTCCTTCCGCGAGGGCAGCCAGGTGACCGTGTCGGTTGGCTCCTCAAGCTTCCCGTTCCTCACCCAGGGCCCACGGGCGTTCCTCAACGATCCGTCACAGGGCACCGCGCTTCTGGCGGCGATGCGCGCGGGTTCTGACATGCGGGTGACCGGCACCTCATCACGCGGGACCGCGGTGACCTACGGCTTCTCGCTTTCGGGCGTAACGGCAGGCACCAACCGCACTGCTTCGGATTGCACAGGCTAAGCGCCGCAATCCACTGATCGGGTATCAGGCCGCCGCTCAGCGCGTTGCTGGGCGGCGGCTTTTGCATTATGCAGCGGTCTTTCGATTTCCCGTTTCGATGGCTGTGAGCCCCCGTGTCTATGACCACAACGCTCGATGTTGCGCGCGCCAACCCCAACGCGCCTTTGATTGACGCTCAGGCGCAGTTTGCTGCGCCCAAGGCCCAGCTTGTTGGCCTCGACCGGCTCGAGCTGATGGAGGCGCTCGCCTCTGTGGGTGTTCCCCAGAAGCAGCAGCGCATGCGGTCGCGGCAATTGTGGAACTGGCTCTATGTGCGCGGCGTTCGCGATTTCGCGGACATGACGAACATCGCCAAAGATCTGCGCGAGAAGCTCGATGCCGCCTTTAGCGTCGCGCGTCCGCAGGTTGTTGCCGAGCAGATCAGCGAAGACGGCACGGCGAAGTGGCTGATGCGGTTTCCCGCCGCCAGCCCCACCGAGCAGCCCGTCGATGTGGAGACGGTTTACATCCCCGAAAGCGATCGGGGGACTTTGTGCGTTTCGAGCCAGGTGGGCTGCACGCTCACCTGCACCTTCTGCCACACGGGCACCCAGAAGCTGGTCCGCAACCTGACCGCTGACGAGATCCTCGCCCAGATCCTGGTGGCGCGCGACCGGCTTGGCGATTGGCCGGACCAGGAAACGCCGGCTGGCATGACCGCGCCGCAGGATGGTGGCCGGGCCATCAGCAATGTCGTGATGATGGGCATGGGCGAGCCGCTCTATAATTTTGACAATGTCAAAAAGGCGCTGCTGATCGCGTCCGATGGCGAGGGTATCTCGCTGTCGAAACGACGGATCACGCTGTCGACATCGGGTGTCGTGCCGATGATCCAGCGCTGCGGGGCAGAGATCGGCGTGATGTTGGCGATCAGTTTGCACGCGGTGCGCGATGATCTGCGCAACAAGCTGGTGCCGCTGAACAAAAAATATCCGATCGCCGAGCTGCTTGAGGCCTGCCGCACGTATCCCGGTGTGTCGAACGCCAAGCGCATCACCTTCGAGTATGTGATGCTCAAGGGCGTCAACGACTCGCTTGCGGACGCCAAAGAGCTGGTGCGGCTGCTCAAGGGCATTCCGGCGAAGATTAATCTGATCCCCTTCAACCCTTGGCCGGGCACGCGCTATGAGTGCTCGGACTGGGACCAGATCGAGCGGTTTGCCGATGTGGTGAACCGGGCGGGCTACGCGTCACCCGTTCGAACCCCGCGGGGGCGCGATATTCTCGCTGCCTGCGGTCAGCTCAAAAGTGAGTCTGAGCGGGTGCCGGCCTGGAAGAAGCGGGCCATGGCCGCTGCTTTAGGCGAGGTGGATACGGCTTCCCCTGAAGACGCTGCCCAAGAAGATGCTGCCCATGCCGGCTGAGGCGCCGCAAAGCGTCACCGGGCGTGCCTCGCTGACGCTGGTGTTTCTGCGCGTGCTTGTCTGTGGGTTCGCCTTCGCACTGGCCGTTCTGGCGGCGAGCGCGGTTGGCACGTTTGGCCTGTTTCGCGGGCTTGAGGAAGACAGCGGCTACACCATTGCGTTCCTGAGCACGTTCGGCCTTGGCACGCTCATCATCGCATCCGCCGCCATCTTGCCGTTTGCCGCTGTGATCATCATCTCGGAGAGCTTTTCCTGGCGCAGCGTCATCCTGTTCCCCGCGGCAGGGCTCACCATCGGCCTGTATCGCGTCACTGAGTATATGGGCGGAGAGCCGACGTTCACTGATCCGCGCGTTGCTGTCGCTGCGGCGGCGGGCGCGGTGGGTGGTGCCGTCTATTGGCTGATTGCGGGCCGTAAGGCCGGCGACTTTCGCGAGCGCCGCTACGTGGTGCCGGCCGACGAAAGCGGCTCGTCCGGCGCCTAGCGGGTCTGCGTCGCTAAGAGCTTCAGGGCGAAGGCGCCCATGACGCCTGCAAACATCCAATCGAAGATGCGCGTGGCGCGCTTGGACCCTTTGAGGAAGCGCGAAATCTGCTCGGCCCCGAGGATCATTGGGATGACCAGCGGAATGGCGATCACCAAAAAGAACAGGCCCAGGAACAGCAATTTGCCTGATGCGTGCGGATCGCTGGGCGAGACGAATTGCGGCAGGAACGTCACGAAGAACAGGATGATCTTCGGGTTCAGAAGGTTGATCATCAACCCCTTGGTGTAGGCGCGCTTAAGCGAGTGGCTGGCCTGTGGCGCGTCGCCGGTGAGCCCGGAGCCGTTGCGCAAAACGTCAAACGCCAGATAGGCCAGATAGGCGGCGCCGACCCATTTGAGCACCTCGAACGCTTGCGGTGATGCGGCGATGAGGGCTGATAGCCCGACCGCGGCGGCGAGCGAGTGCACGACGATGCCGCTGGAAGCTCCGGCCATCGACAGAAAGCCTGCCTTGCGGCCATGGGCGACTGTTTGACCCAGAAACAGCGTCATGTCTGGGCCGGGGGTGAGCGTCAGCGCGACCGCTGCCAAGGTGAAGGCGGCCAGTGTTGCGAGTTCGGGAACGAAGCCTGGAAACGTTTCAAACATGGCCGAACCCTAGGCGCTGCGGGCGGGGCAAGCCACCCGGAAAGACACGGATTGCGACGCGGGCGTTATTCATCGGGCCCTTCGACGCGATACAGATAGGTGTCCGACCGAAAGGGCGCGGTGCCGGCATTGGCCGCGACAACGCCAACGCGTTCGGCGCCCTCCACCAAGCCATTGTCCGAGGGGAGCATGATGACGGCTGTCTCGCCCGCCTCCGGTGCGCTCCAGGGTTGGATGAACTCAAAATGGCTTCGCGGCGATCGACCGGGTGCGAGGAAGGCCACAAACCGTTCCGGACGGTGGCGCAAATAGTAGGCAAAGCCAGCGGAATAGCGCCGGCCTGCGGTGACAATGGTATCCACCTGCAAGGCATCGAGCTGCTCGTCGAGCACTTCCGCATGCTCGGCCCAGCCAAACATGTCTTCAAGGTTGGTGCGGGCAATGACCGGGTTGTCGGGGCGGACCAGAAGCGCCGAGAGCGCGGCCACCCCGATCAGCGCGGCCACTGCGCCGCATAGGATCAAGTTGCGCCGGATCCAGACAAAGCGCCCGCGCGCCAGAAGCGTTGCGCTTGTTACCAGGATGAGCGCCGGAAAGGCCGTCGCGGCCCAATTGGGGTTGGCCTGTGATTGGAAGGCTTGCAGCCCTAACAGCGCCAAGATCGGCAGGCTCATGAACAGCAAGAACCGGTCCCAGTGCGGGGCGTCGCTGCGCCACCGCGCAAACACAACCAAGCCGAACACGACAAACAGGATTGGGCTGGCGATAAAGAACTGGCTGCCGGCATATTCAAGGAAGCTGACCGGGTCGATCTGGAAGCCCGCTTCGGCGCCCGATCCAGCGATGTTCTCGCCGGTGTGGGTGAAGGTGATGAAGTCGTTCTGGACGTTCCAGATAAGGTTCGGGACAAAGCCCAACATCCCCACGCCAATGCCGAGCCACAGCGCGGGGGCCCTCAGAAGATGCCGCCGATCCGCCGTGGCGATCAGGTAGGCAAGGGCGCACAGCGGGAAGTAGATCATCGCGTATTTGGCGTTGAGGCCAACGGCGATGCAGGCACCAAAGGCCAAGGCCAACGCTATGCTTGGCGCTTCTAGAAAGCGCGCGAAGGCCCACAGGCCTGCCACCCAGCACAAGAGCAGCGGCACATCGGTGGAGATCAACAGTGAGGAGACCGAGACCGCCATGCCAAGGCAATAGGCGAGGCCTGCGTAAAAGCCGGTCCGCGCATCATACAGCGCGCGCCCAACGGCGAAGACCAGCAGGCTCGTGACGCCGTGGACAATCGCAGCAGGGGCCCGGATGCACGCTTCGCTGTCGCCGCAAAGGGCGGTGCTGCCGGCGATCAACCAGGCGATCAGCGGCGGCTTCGAGAAATAGCCGAGCGCCAGGTCCTGGCTCCAAAACCAGTATTGCGCCTCATCGTAGAACAGGTCCAAGGGCGTGAAGACCGTCACCACGAGGCGGGCGACAACAATCGCTGTCACGATGGCCATCAACAGGCGGGCATAGTCTCGCGCGGGCTGGTCAGTGGCGGTGGCGGCTGTCATAGGTCCGGCGGCATGCGCCGGAAGGCCGGCGAAGGAAGGGTTTACAATGGCAGAGTCGAGCGCCCATGTACGGGCCTTTTCAGCGGACGAGTACCAAACCTGGCTTCCGCTGTGGATGGGGTATTTGCGCTTTTATGGCGCGGACTTGGCCGAGAGCGTGACCGAAACCACGTGGCGGCGCTTTCACGATGCGGGCGAGCCGATGCATGCGCTCGGTGCCTTTGATGGCAACACCGCCCTCGGCCTGGTGCACTATGTGGTCCACCGCGCGACCTGGACCGACGGCTGGTACGTCTATCTTGAAGACCTTTACACCGCAGAAGAGGCGCGCGGCCGCGGCATAGGCCAGGCGCTCATCGAGGCGGTTTATGCGGCCGCTGATGAGATGGGCGCGGCCAGGGTCTACTGGCATACCCATGAGAGCAACGCGACCGCGCGGGCCCTGTATGACCGGGTGGGACACAATGCCGGGTTTGTCCAATACAGACGCGCGCCCTAGACCTAGTGCCGGCGGCGCAGGCTTTGCGCCCGGTGAGATTTGAAGGATCCAGCATGTCCCCGTTCGTTCAGGACCTTGTGTTTTACATCGCGCTTTTCTTCTCGGCCCTAACGGCTGGCGGCATGATCTTGTTTGCCGCTGGCGTCGCGCCGACCATCCACCGGGTTCTCGATAAGGCACCCGCGCGCACGGTGACGCGGGCCATCTTCCCCATCTACTATTTGGTGCTGGCGGTGCTGGCCGCGATTGCGGCTGGGGCTGGCTTCTTCGTCAACGTGGCAGCGGGCATTTTGCTCACGGTCATTGCCGGCGGCTTTGTGTTCGCGCGCCAAGTGATGATGCCGCGTATCAACGCGCTCAATGATGAAGTCTCTCGCGGCTCCACTGTGTCAGTCGGGCCGGCGAAGATGCTGCACGCCTGGTCGGTGCGCACCAACATTTTGCAGCTTGTTTTGCTGATCGTGGTGTTCTGGTTTCTGGCGTTGAGCCGCTAAGGGCTTTCTGGGCGCTTTGCGCGCAAGTCTCGCTTGCCAGCGGGGCGCCGTGCGCCCTAAACCGCAGCGTTGCTTACAGCTCGTTCCAGTAATTCCGCGAAAGGTCGCCCCATGGTCGCAAAAGGCGAAATCAACAAGGTCGTCCTCGCCTATTCAGGCGGGCTCGATACGTCGATCATCCTCAAATGGTTGCAAACCGAGTATGGCGCGGAGGTGGTCACCTTCACCGCTGATCTCGGGCAGGGTGAGGAGCTGGAGCCGGCGCGCCGCAAAGCCGAACTGCTGGGCATTCGTGAGATCTATATCGACGATCTGCGCGAAGAGTTTGTGCGCGATTTCGTGTTCCCCATGTTCCGGGCCAACGCCGTCTACGAAGGCGTCTATCTGCTCGGCACCTCGATTGCCCGTCCGCTGATCTCGAAGCGGCTGGTCGAGATCGCGCGGGAGACGGGTGCGGATGCGGTGGCCCATGGCGCGACAGGTAAGGGCAACGACCAGGTGCGTTTCGAGCTGAACGCTTACGCTCTCGATCCTGACATCAAAGTCATCGCGCCTTGGCGCGAATGGGACTTCAAATCTCGCGAGGCGTTGCTCGCGTTCGCTGAGCAGCACCAGATCCCGGTGCCCAAGGATAAGCGCGGCGAAGCGCCGTTCTCGGTGGATGCGAACCTGTTGCACTCCTCGTCTGAGGGCAAAGTGCTCGAAGACCCCGCAAGCGGCGCGCCGGAATATGTGCATATGCGCACCGTCTCGCCGATGGATGCGCCAGACGTGCCCACAGAGATCACCATTGGCTTCGAGAAAGGTGATGCCGTCTCGATCAATGGCGAGCGGCTGTCGCCAGCAACCCTTCTGGCGAAGCTCAACGATCTGGGGCGTGACAATGGCATCGGCCGGCTCGATTTGGTGGAGAACCGGTTTGTCGGCATGAAGTCGCGCGGCGTCTACGAGACGCCTGGCGGGACGATCCTGCTGGCAGCACACCGGGCAATGGAATCGATCACGCTCGACCGCGGCGCGGCGCACCTCAAAGACGAATTGATGCCGCGCTATGCCGAGCTGATCTATTACGGCTTCTGGTTCTCGCCCGAACGCGAGATGCTGCAAGCTGCCATCGATCACAGCCAGGCCCATGTCGAGGGAGAAGTTTCCCTGACGCTCTACAAGGGCAATGTGATGGTCACCGGCCGGTCGTCGGACAAGTCGCTCTATTCCGAGGAGCTTGTGACGTTCGAGGACGATCAGGGCGCCTATGACCAGAAGGACGCGCAGGGCTTTATCAAGCTCAACGCGCTGCGTTTGCGGACGCTGGCGGCGCGCAAGAAGCGAATGGGTGGTTAGGCACAGCGCTTGCTAGGTTGAGCGCATGCCAACACCGGTTCCCGTTCCACAGTCCACGATCAAGCACACCGCGCTTGAAGATGCCCAAGGCCTCGCCACCGGTGCCATCATGTGCACCATGGGCGTGGTGCTGCTGACGCACCTTGGGCTGATCACCGGCCAAACGGCCGGGCTCGCGGTGGTGATCGCCTACTTGATGGACCGGTCGTTTGGGCTGGTCTTCTTCGTCATCAACATCCCGTTCTACCTGTTCGCGATCAAGGCGATGGGGTGGGAGTTCACCCTCAAGAGTCTCGGCTGCGTCGCGGCGCTCTCGATCGGCACCGAGCTCGTGCCCCTGGGCTTTGCGATCGAACGGCTCGACCCCGCGCTAGGCGCCGTGATGTTCGGCGTTGTGACCGGGATCGGGCTTCTGGCGATCTTCCGCCACAAGGGGTCCTTGGGCGGGCTGGGTGTGCTCGCCATCTGGATCCAGGACCGGTTTGGCATCCGCGCGGGCTACATCCAACTTGGCTTCGACGCCCTCTTGTTCACTGTCGCGGCCTTTTTGTTTCCGCTTTCGGTTGTGATGTACTCGCTGTTGGGCGCGGTGGTGCTCAACGGGCTGATCGCGTTCAACCACCGGCGCGATTGGTACATTCCGAGGTAAGCGCGCCAAGCGCGTTTGGCGTGCGGAAGTGGAGGGCGGCGTGTTCAGTGATGTGAACTTCAAGCTCGCGGTGATCAGTTCTCTGATCACAAGCGGCACGATCGATCTGGGGACGCCCAGCGCGTTTCTCGCGCGCGTCGACAAGCCAGACTATGATATCGAAGAAGACGGGTACGAGCTGTCCGAGGCGGCTTATGCGTACTTCCGTACCATGCCATTGTCGGCCGAGCAGCTGGGTGCGGTGCGATCGCTCAGCTTCGATGGCGGCTTGCCAATCTACGAGTATGTGTTTCCCTTTTGGACCGGTGAGACTGACCAGTTCGACAGTGCCTCGCTGGCTGATATCCAGCACGTGCCGAACGTCGAGCGGCTCTCGCCGGCAATGCTTCGCGACACCGATCTGACACCGCTCGCGGGGCTGCAGAAGCTTCAGGTGCTGAGACTGCAGTTGAGTGGCAGCGGTTGGTCTAACCTTGACGCGCTGCTCGAGGTGCCGATGCTTCAGTCGCTGCGAGTGTTTGGCACGAACTTCAAGGCCGATGGCGACCTCGCCGTGCTTGGGCAATTGCGGGCCAAGGGCGTGAAGGTGACCGTTCTCTAGGAGCGGTGGATCAGCCGCCCGACGATGCCAGCCGGATGTTGGCGCCGCGGTCCTGCTCCATCAACTCATCGATGCGGGCGCGTTCGCGTTCGAAATCGATCAGGCGCTGGCCGGTCAAGGTTTCTTCGCGCGCGACGCGAATGCCCATCGGGTCGACGAAGCGGCCATTGACCTTGACCTCATAGTGCAGGTGCGGACCCGTTGAGAGGCCCGTCGAACCAACATAGGCGACCACCTGACCCTGCTGGACTTCTACGCCTGGCGCGACGCCGCTGGCAAAACCGCTAAGGTGCGCATAGCGCGTTTCATAGCCGTTGGCGTGCTGAAGCGTGAGCATGCGCCCATAGCCCGAGGACCATTCAGTTTCGGTCACCACGCCGTTGGCGGCCGCCATGATCGGTGTGCCACGCGGCGCGGACCAGTCGACGCCATTGTGCATGCGCCGGTAGCGCAGGATCGGGTGGAGCCGCATGCCGAAGCCAGAGCGGAAGCGCCCATTGGGGACCGGGTTGCGGATGAGGAACTTGTTGGCCGAAACGCCCTCCTCATCGAAGTAGAGGATCGAGCCGTCTTCCGCCGTGAAGCGGTAGAACCTGTGCGTCGTGGTGCCGATGGTGATCGAGGCGAACACCACGTCGCCGGCGGGATCGCCGTCATCGTCGAGTTCGTACAGAACTTCTAACGCGTCGCCCGCCCGCGCACGGCGTTGATAGTCGAGGTCGTAGGCGAAAATCTTGATCAGCTCGCCGGCGATCCCCATCGGGATGTTGTTGGCGAGCGCCGTCTCATAGATCGACGAGTAAAGCCGTGCGGAGCCTTCGCCGACGGCAGGGATATCCGCGAAGGTCGACAGGTCGAGCGCAACGGGCTCTTCGTCCACCTGGTAGCGGCCGTCTTCACCGAGCGCGATGGTGAGCAGGTGCAGCTCGGGCCCGTAAAGGCTGACCCGGATCGGGTCGAACGTCTCACCGGTGTTGCCGGCCGGGGCCATGGCAACCCGGAGGCGGAACCCTTCGCGCATCTCGGTGGTGTTGAGGAACGTGCGGAAAGCCTCTTCCACCGGTTCAATGGCGCCTTCGCGCACGCCGTTGGCGATGAGGATGTCACCAAGCGTGTCGCCTTCTTGGAGCGCAACGATGATCTCATCGAGCGCTTCTTCGCTTTGCGGTGTTAACTCGTCGACCTTGCCGATGACGGAGAAGTTTTCAGGGATCACGCGGACGGCGGCGAAGCTTTCCAGCGCTTCAAGAGCAGAACTGGCTTCCGGTGTGGCGGTGCGCTCGAACAGCTCGCTTTGGGCCGGGTTGGC
>JAHCMG010000234.1 GCA_019192585.1 Devosiaceae bacterium MH13 | reverse complement strand
GAAAGACGCGCACGGTGAGGTGGTTGCCACCGACGGCGCTCTGCACATCAAGTGGGAGCGGCACACCGAGTTTATCGCGCTCACCCAAATTGGCCCGCTGCGAGATCCCGGCGCAAGTGGCGAGAGCTTTGGCAATGTGCTGGCGGCGATCGCGCCGGCACCAGAAGGCACGTCTGAAGGGGGCACCCGCCGTGCCGAGCTGTTCGCCCGGATGCGGATGGACGTTGATCTGGCGCCCGAGGGCGACGATCTGACACCCCAAACTGCGCCGCCCGTCGACACGATGGCGAAGGCCGCCGACCCGGTCGACCGCTTCCTCCTCAAGGTGGTCATGAATGGCGGTGCTATTCGGCTGAGCACAAATTTGCACCACAATGCCGATGGCGCCGTCGCCTATCGGGCGGAGGTCAAACGCTCGGATATTCAGGCCGCCAGCCCCAACAGGATCGGACGGTTCGTCCAGCGGGTTATCGAGGTCGAAAGCTACCGTCTTCTGGCCTACCTCGCGGTGCCTTTGATGCAGGAATTGGGCCCGCGCGTCTCGACGCTCGAAACGCGGGTCAACGCCATCGCGCAGAAGGCGGCGCTTGATCCTGCACCCCAGGAAGAGGCGGAGATTCTCACCGAGCTGACGAGCCTCTCGGCTGAGCTGCAGTCTGTCGGCTCTGCCTCCGAGTTTCGCTTTGCCGCCTCGCTTGCCTATGCCGCCATTGTCGATGAGCGGCTGACCGGTCTGCGGGAGGACCGGATCGAGGGGTACCAACGCCTCTCCACCGCGGTAAAGCGGCGGCTCGATCCGGCGATGCGCAGCTCCAAAGCCTTGCTTGCCCGCCAAGAGCAAATTGCCAGCCGTATCGGCTACATCACTGACCTCTTGCGCACGCGCGTGGATCTGACCTTGCAAGATCAGAACGCAGAGGTGCTGCGGTCCATCGATGCCCGCGCCAACGCCCAGCTTCGGCTCCAGCGCGCTGTTGAAGGCCTCTCGGTGGTCGCTATCACCTATTACACGCTCGGCATCCTCTATTACCTTGTTCAAGGAACGCCCTGGGATGGGTTTGGCCTGACCTCAACCTTGGTTCAGGCGGCCCTCGTCGTTCCCGTTGTTTTGCTGGTCTTTTTCGGCGTTCAACGCGCCCGAAAACGCGCCGAACGGGACGAAGGTCGGGCCGATCGGTGAACTCTTTTGGGTCACGCCGTGTCCGCGCTTGACTTGCCCGAAACCCTGCCGTATCTCCGCGCATCTCTAACGCGGTCTCAGCGTTTTGCGCGGCTGTAGCTCAGTTGGTTAGAGTGCCGGCCTGTCACGCCGGAGGTCGCGGGTTCGAGCCCCGTCAGCCGCGCCATTTCCCAAACTATATCAACACTGTACGGGTTTTGCCGTAGGTTTGCGCCTGCGCACTCGAAAACCGTTCGTCGTCTGCGGCAAATGGCGCTGTGTTTTGCCAAAGGCGGGATTGACCTGCGGCGGCAGTTCGCTAAGCACTGGCCTATCGGGAATTTAAAACGGTTACGGAGGCGGCCTGTGGACGCCCTTTTGGCTGAATATCTGCCAATCCTCGTTTTCTTCGGATTGTGCCTTGTTATCGGTTTGGCGCTGCTGGTTGCGCCCTTTGTTGTTGCCTACAAAAATCCCGATCCGGAGAAGCTCTCCGCCTATGAATGCGGCTTTAATGCATTCGATGATGCGCGCATGAAGTTCGACATCCGCTTCTACCTGGTCGCGATCCTCTTCATCATCTTCGATCTCGAGGTTGCGTTCCTGTTTCCCTGGGCGGCGACGTTCGGGGACCTGGGCCTGTTCGGCTTCTGGTCGATGATGATCTTCCTCGCCGTTCTGACCATCGGGTTCATCTACGAATGGAAGAAGGGGGCGCTGGAATGGGATTGATCGACCAAAACGGCAACCCGCTTGGCCCTCAAGCGACCTACGCGCAGACGGATGCCGGCGGAACGATGGTCGCACCGCGACCCGAGGGTGCTGTCGATCCCGCAACCGGCAAGCCGCTGGGCTGGGATGACCCGTTCTTCACGGGCGTCAATGATGAGCTTGCCGACAAGGGCTTTCTGGTCACCTCGGCTGACAAGCTGATCCAGTGGGCGCGCCAGGGTTCGCTCATGTGGATGACCTTTGGTTTGGCCTGCTGCGCCGTCGAGATGATGCAAATGTCGATGCCGCGCTACGATGCCGAGCGTTTTGGCTTCGCGCCACGGGCGAGCCCGCGCCAGTCGGACGTGATGATCGTCGCCGGCACGCTAACCAACAAAATGGCGCCAGCGCTGCGCAAGGTCTACGACCAAATGCCTGAGCCGCGCTACGTCATCTCGATGGGCTCGTGCGCCAATGGCGGCGGCTATTACCACTATTCCTATTCCGTGGTGCGCGGATGCGATCGGGTGGTTCCCGTCGACATCTACGTTCCGGGGTGCCCGCCAACCGCCGAAGCGCTGCTTTATGGCGTGTTGCTGCTGCAGAAGAAGCTGCGGCGGACCGGCACAATTGAGCGCTGATGGGCGAGCGGGCTTGCGCGGGCGGAGAGCAGAACGGCTATGAGTACCTTTGAACAGCAGCAAGAAGAGATGCTTGCCGAACTTGCCGAGACGCTTGCGGCGCGGCTCGACATGGATGTCGACGCGCTCACCATCTCGCACGGCCATCTGACGCTGAGTGTTGGGCTGGGCGATCTGCTGCAGACGATCCGCACGGTGCGGGACGATCCGCAGCTTGGTTTCGTCAACATCATCGATGTCTGCGGGGTGGACTATCCGGCACGCGAACGCCGGTTCGACGTCGTCTACCACTTCCTGTCGCCCTCGCAGAACGCGCGCCTGCGGCTGACCGTCGAGACTGATGAGCGCACACCCGTGCCGTCGATCACCGAGCTGTTTCCCGGCGCCGACTGGTTCGAGCGCGAAGCCTACGATCTGTATGGCATCCTCTTCTCTGGCCACCCGGACTTGCGGCGCCTTCTGACCGACTACGGGTTCGATGGCTATCCGTTGCGCAAGGACTTCCCGCTCACCGGGTTTGTCGAAGTCCGCTATGACGACGAGCAGAAGCGCGTTCTTTATGAGCCGGTGCGGCTCAACCAAGAGTTCCGCGACTTCGATTTCATTTCCCCGTGGGAAGGCACCGACTATGTGATCCCCGGTGACGAGAAAGCATCGCAAGAGAAGGCAAGCTAGCCATGAACGTGATGCCAACCAACACGACCGGCGAGACGCAAGTCCGACAGTTCAACATTAACTTTGGCCCGCAACACCCTGCGGCGCATGGCGTTTTGCGTTTGGTGCTTGAGCTTGACGGCGAGATTGTCGATCGCGTCGATCCGCATATTGGCCTTCTGCATCGAGGCACCGAGAAGCTGATCGAGCACAAGACCTATCTGCAGGCGGTGCCCTATTTCGACCGCCTCGACTATGTCGCGCCGATGAACCAGGAGCATGCGTTTGCCCTGGCCGTTGAACGGCTTCTGGGCATCGACGTGCCGCGGCGTGGGCAGCTGATCCGGGTGCTCTACTCCGAGATCGGCCGTATCCTCTCGCACCTTCTGAACATCACCACGCAAGCCCTCGATGTGGGCGCGCTCACGCCGCCGCTTTGGGGCTTCGAAGAGCGCGAGAAGCTGATGGTGTTCTACGAGCGGGCCTGCGGTGCGCGCATGCACGCAGCCTACTTCCGGCCTGGCGGCGTGCATCAAGACCTGCCGCAGGACTTGACCGACGATATCGATACCTGGTGTGATGAATTCCCACAGATCATCGACGATATCGACGAGCTGCTCACCGGCAACCGGATCTTCAAACAGCGCAATGTCGACATCGGTGTCGTCTCACTCGATGAGTGCTGGCGCTGGGGGTTTTCGGGCGTCATGGTTCGCGGCTCCGGCGCGGCCTGGGATCTGCGCAAATCGCAGCCCTATGAGAATTATGACGAGTTCGAGTTCGACATTCCCATCGGCAAGAACGGCGATTGCTACGACCGGTATCTGATCCGCATGGAAGAGATGCGCCAGTCGGTCTCGATCATGAAGCAGGCCATCGCCATGCTCAACGCGCCCGAAGGCAAGGGCCCCGTCTCGAACACGGACAACAAGGTGGTGCCGCCGAAACGCGGTGAGATGAAGCGCTCGATGGAGGCGCTGATCCACCACTTCAAACTGTATACAGAAGGCTACCACGTGCCACCGGGCGAGATTTACGCCGCCGTCGAAGCGCCCAAGGGCGAGTTTGGCGTCTACCTGGTCGCCGACGGATCCAACAAACCGTATCGCTGCAAGATCCGGGCGCCCGGTTTTGCGCACCTGCAAGCGATGGACTTTATCTGCCGCGGCCACCAGCTGGCCGACGTCTCAGCGATCCTGGGCTCACTCGACATCGTCTTTGGCGAAGTCGACCGCTGACCGGATCGCACCTATCGGGGATCGGGTCGGGGGACCCGGAGAAGAAAGACTGAACTGAATGGCCGTACGCCGCCTGCACGAAGAACAGCCTGACAGCTTTGCGTTCACGCCCGAAAACAAGGCGTGGGCCGACAAGCAGATCACGAAATATCCTGAGGGTCGGCAAACCTCGGCGGTGATCCCGCTTTTGTACCGCGCGCAAGAACAGCATGATGGCTGGTTGCACGAGCCGGCGATACGCGCTGTCGCGGACATGCTGGACATGCCGTACATTCGGGTGCTCGAAGTCGCGACATTCTACACGATGTTCCAGCTCCAGCCGGTGGGCAAGAAAGCCCATGTCCAGGTGTGCGGCACGACGCCCTGCATGCTGCGTGGCGCCAATGAGCTCAAAGCCATTTGCCGCAAGCGCATCGCGGAGAACCAGTTCGATCTCTCCGAAGATGGCAACTTCTCGTGGGAAGAGATGGAGTGCCTCGGCGCCTGCGTGAACGCGCCTATGGTTCAGATCTTCAAGGACACCTATGAGGACCTGACGCCGGAGACGTTCGAGGCGCTTCTCGACGACATCGAAGCCGGCAAGCCCGTCACGCCGGGCCCGCAAAATGGCCGCCATTTCTCGGTTGCCGAAGGCGGCATGACCACGCTGATTGATTTCGATGGCGGTGCTGAGGGTGGCAAGCCCTTCCCGCAGGTCGTGGACGGCGCGCCGGCGACCATCGCGTCTGTTGCGGGCTTCTCCATCAACGGTGACGGCGCAAGCGCGCCTGCGAAGAAGGCAAAGGCCCCGGCCAAACCCAAAGCCAATTTGGCGAAACCGGCTCCGGCTGAGCCAAAGCCGGCGCCGGCAGCCGAGACGACATCAGCGGCCACCGATGATGGCCCGGCGAGCCAGCCCGCAGCTCTGGAGGCGCCACGCGAGGGTGCCGCCGATGATCTCAAGCGCATCAAAGGCGTCGGCAAAGTGATCGAAGGCAAGCTCAACGGGCTTGGTGTCTGGCACTTTGATCAGATCGCCGCCTGGGGCGACGAAGAGGTCAATTGGGTCAACTCGCACCTGAGCTTCTCCGGCCGTATCCAACGCGAAGACTGGATCAATCAGGCCAAGGCGCTCGCAGCGGGCGAGGAAACCGAGTTCTCCAAACGCGTCGACGCGGGCGATGTCGCAAGCTCCGCTGGCGGGGCGTCCAAGAAGCCAAAGGCGTAATTTCTATGGCTGAAGTGACCAACGAGCTGATTTATGAGGTGCTTAAAGCGATGCAGCACCGCTTGAGCAACGTTGAAAGCCGACTGGACAGCATCGACAACCGGCTTAACGCGATGAATACCCGCATATCGGCTGTGCAAACCGATGTGCATGCGACGCATCAAGAGATCGGCAGCGTACACCAAACGCTTCAGCATATGGATGGGCGCTTAACGCGCGTCGAGACGCGCTTGAATATTTTAGATGAACCAGCGGAGTAGAGGATGCTTCAGGACAAGGACCGCATCTTCACCAACATTTATGGCCTGCACGATTGGGGCCTCGAAGGAGCCATTAAGCGCGGCCATTGGGATGGCACCAAAGCGCTGATCGAAAAGGGCCGCGATTGGATCATCGATGAGATGAAAGCCTCCGGTCTGCGCGGGCGCGGCGGTGCTGGCTTTCCGACCGGTCTTAAATGGTCGTTCATGCCCAAAGAAGTTGGCGACCGGCCGCACTATTTGGTGGTCAACGCCGACGAATCTGAGCCGGGCACATGCAAAGATCGCGAGATCATGCGCCATGATCCGCACACCCTTATCGAGGGTTGCCTGATTGCGTCCTTCGCGATGCAGGCACACGCCTGCTACATCTACATTCGCGGCGAATATATCCGCGAGCGCGAGCGGCTCGAAGCCGCCATCGACCAGGCCTATGAGGCCGGTCTCATTGGCAAAAACAATAAAAATGGCTGGGATTTCGACCTCTACGTCCACCACGGGGCAGGGGCCTATATCTGCGGTGAAGAGACCGCGCTGCTTGAGAGCCTTGAAGGCAAAAAAGGCCAGCCGCGCCTTAAGCCGCCATTCCCCGCCAATGTGGGCCTGTATGGCTGCCCGACGACGGTGAACAATGTTGAATCGATCGCCGTCGCGCCGACCATTTTGCGCCGCGGCGCCTCCTGGTTTGCGGGCTTCGGCAAGCCCAACAACACCGGCACCAAGCTCTTCTGTGTTTCAGGGCATGTGAACCAGCCGGCCACATTCGAAGAAGAGATGTCGGTCCCCTTCAAGGAACTGATTGACAAGCATTGCGGCGGCATTCGCGGCGGGTGGGACAATCTGCTCGCGGTGGTCCCCGGCGGGTCGTCGGTGCCGTGCGTGCCGGCCGATGAGATCATCAACTGCCCGATGGATTTTGATAGCCTGCGCGACCTCAAATCAGGTCTTGGGACAGCGGCCGTCATCGTCATGGACAAGTCGACCGATATCATTCGCGCCATTGCCCGCATCTCGTACTTCTACAAGCACGAGAGCTGCGGCCAGTGCACGCCGTGCCGCGAGGGCACGGGCTGGATGTGGCGTGTCTTGGAGCGCATGGCCAAGGGTGAAGCGCAAAAGCGCGAAATCGACATGCTGCTTGACGTCACATATCAGGTTGAGGGTCACACCATTTGCGCTCTTGGCGATGCGGCCGCCTGGCCTGTCCAGGGTCTCATTCGCCACTTCCGCCCCGAGATCGAGGCGCGGATCGATAGCTATTCCTACAACGCCAAACCAAACGAATCTGCTCAGGAAACGCTCGTCGCTGCAGAATAGGCGCCGCCTTCGGGAGGGAGCGCGCGCCGCAACTCGAAAGGATGCATCATCATGTTTGATGCTTGGATGAGCGCTTGGGAGCGCATCGCGAAAGCGGCCCCACACCCGATGGGGCTGCCGCGGACGGCCTATCCGAAACCGCAGGACTGGCTGCCGGTTGTTCAGCCGGCCATGGTACCCGCAGCTGCCGGCATGGCCGCTTGGAACGCCGGCACCGCCAGCTGGGTTGGCCTGTGGATGGGCTTTGCCCGTGCGCCTTTGGCTGCTTACGAAACCCTCGCAGGCTCAGCGGTGGCCGCGCCGGTCGCAAAATCCGCACCGGCTGTTGTTGCCCGCACCGCGGCCCCTAAGGCGGCAACGCCTAAGCAAGCCAAACCGAAGGCGGTGTCAGCGCCTGCAAAAGCCGCCGCGGCTACAGCGAAGCCAAAAGCTGCGACCAAGGCGAAGGCGGCCGCGAAGGC
>JAHCMG010000233.1 GCA_019192585.1 Devosiaceae bacterium MH13 | reverse complement strand
TGGTGCCGCCAACATCGACCCCGATCGCCGTGCGGTCTTCGGCCCTCATGGTTGGCGGTCCACTGGCGTTCGACCACCAAATGAGGTCATGCGTAGCGCTGCAAAATGGCCTGGATTTCGGCGAGGCGCGCGCTTGCGATGCGCTCAAGGCGATCGGCCAATACGGCATCGTCGAGCGAGATGCAGTCCTTCCACAGGGCTCGGCCCGCGATCACGCCGGACGCGCCGTTTTGCATCGCGGTTTCCACCTGACCAAGGAACGTCTCGTGGTCGACGCCCGCCGATAGCACGGCCCAGGGAACCTCCCCGCATAGATCTGTCACAGCGCGGCAGGCCTCGGCGGTGCCAGGGTAGGGCAGCTTGAGGACTTTGGAGCCCAACTCGAGGCAGATTTTCGTGCCCCCAACGATCAGATCAGGGAACGCGGCTTTGTAGTCGGCATCGCTCTCGCCTTCGAGCTGATAGGTGAGAAACTCCACCACGAGCAGCAGGTCTTCGGCCGCGAAACCGGCAACGCATTGGCGTATCGTTTCGATGTTGGCCGTGTTGGCTTGCGGCGTATCGGAGCGCAGATAGACCATCAGTTTCGCGCCCGTGCCGCCCAATTCGCGGACGCGCCGCGCGGTCGTGCCGGGAACCAGCTTGGAGATCCGGAAGCCATGCTCATCGGTGTCCCAGCCTGAGGCGTCGAGACCGATCAGAAGCGCGGTGTCGCGCGCAAGCGTGCCGTCATCAACCACATCGGGGACCGCACAAACGGCATCAAGCAAGATGCAGGAGGCCTTGTTTGCCAGATGCTTGACGATGCCGGACTTCACATGCCCGAGCATCTTTTCGTCGATGGAAGCCTGCGCCTCTGGCGTCTCCGCGAGGACCTTGCGCATGCCCCCGCGCTGGTCCGCAGCAACCACCATCATAATGCCGTTGGACGCGGAGATTTGCTGGTAGCCGCGTCGCTCAGCGGTCGTCATTTGATGGGTCATGCGAACCCTCATAGCGTAAGGAGCAATGCTTTTGTTTCGCCGACGCTATGCTATGGCGAGCCATCAAAGGCAAGCTGTCTCGTTCTGTACGAAGCGCACACTGAGCCGCTCAAAGACGGCAAATAGCAAGAAGGGGAGGTGGCCATGGCTGCATCTGCAAATGGCCTGAACATCGCAGGCCCGGTTCTGGTGACGGGGGCCAGCGGCGGGATTGGAGGCGCGATTGTCCGGCACTTGGTCCGGCACGATGTGCCCGTGATCGCCAGCGGCACGGACGCAGACAAGCTCAACGCTCTGGCAGAAGAGACGGGCGCACGAGCGTTGCCCTTTGACGTGACGCGCGAAGACAGTGTTCGCGCGGCGATGGAGGGTCTGGATCTGTATGGGGTCGTCAATTGCGCCGGCTTTGGCGGGGAAATTGCGACGCCGATGGACACCGACATCGAGATTTTCGACAAGGCGATCGCCATCAACACGCGCGGCGCGTTGCTGGTTACCAAATATGCCTCGCAGACGATGATCCGGCTCGGCAAAGGCGGTTCGATCGTCAATGTCTCAAGCCAGGCCGCCTTGGTGGCGCTCAAGGGGCACATCTCCTACGGCGCGTCCAAAGCGGCGCTCGACAACATCACACGGGTGTCCGCCCTCGAGCTGGGTAAGCACGGCATTCGGGTGAATGGGGTTCACCCGACCGTCGTCATGACCCCGATGTCTGCCTGGTATTGGGGCCGCCCGGAGATCGAGAAGCCCTTTCTTGACGCCATGCCGCTGGGCCGTTGGGCGACCGAAGATGAGATCGCTGCGCCCATCGTCTTCCTGCTGTCAGATGGGGCTTCTATGATCTCCGGCATCGCGCTCCCGATCGATGGTGGCTACACCGCCTGCTGACGGATGCGCTTTCGCTAAGTTTGCGTTCTGGACAATTTGTAAAAGGAGGATACGATATCCCCGGCGGTTGTTTTGCATGGGTTTTACCATCCACCCAGCACGCGCCGACCAAAAACAAGACTGGGTAAGGCCAGCTACGAAACGGAGGAATCAGCATGCGCAATTTCTTGAAGGCAGCCGTCTGCGCGGCGACACTGGGCTTTGCGGCCCCCGCCATGGCGCAGGACGACATCAACATCACGTTGGTGCCAGGACTGACAACCGACGCGTTCTACATCACCATGAACCGTGGCGCTCAAGCAGCCGCAGAAGCTCTCGGCATCACCGTGAACTTCCAGGGCGCCGAAGAATTCGATCCGGTTCTACAAACCCCCGTCCTCGATGCCGTGATCGCACGTGGTCCCGATGCAATCTTGATCGCACCGACGGACACCACGCAGATGATCGAGCCGCTGCGGCGCGCTCATGAGGCTGGCATTCCCATCATCACCGTCGACACGTTTATCGATGACGGCATGTATCAGGACAATGCTGGCGATGGCGACTTCCCGATGGCCTATGTCGCGTCCGACAATGTTGGCGGTGGCCGGATGGCCGCACGCTTCATGGCCGACGCGATCGGCGGTGAGGGCACGGTCTATGTGTCGAACGTGCGCCCGGGCATCTCGACCACCGACCAGCGCGAAGAGGGCTTCAAGGCCGAAATGGCTGAGAACTACCCCGGCATCACGGTGCTTGACACGCAGTACAACGAAAATGATGCCTCGCTCGCGGCGTCGCAATTCAGCGCTGTTCTCGCCCGGAACCCGGAAGTCAGCGGCGTTTTCGGCGCCAACCTGTTCTCGGCCCTG
>JAHCMG010000232.1 GCA_019192585.1 Devosiaceae bacterium MH13 | reverse complement strand
TGCGAAGCGCTTTTGCTGGCCGTAGCCCGTCCAGTCTCGATGAAAAGTGCGGGCGCCGTGGGCCTCAGCAATCGAGACTGTGTCGTCCGTCGACCCAGAATCGACGACCACCACATCGTCAGTCAGCCCGGCGGCGGCTTCGAGCACCAGGCCCAGCCGCGCGGCCTCATTGTGGGTGATCAGGAAGATGGACAGTGGCATCTGTCGGCAATAGGCGGCTCGCCGATCCATGTCCACCGGAGCCTGAACGCGAGGGGCCTGCGCACTAGTCCGCATTGGCACGGATCGCGCGCGCCTCGTAGGTTTTGCGCCACGTGAGGCAACCACAAACTCGGGCCCCAAATGGCTATGCTGCCGGTCTTGCTCGCCTGCACTCCCTTAGCGGCCGTGCTCGTCGCCATGGCGGCTTTGCACCTGTCTGCGATCAAAGCCGGCGCGATCGGCCTCGGCCTTGCGGCGGCGCTGCTGGCAACGCCTTATTTTTCGCTCTCGGCGCCGGGCACGCCGGCAACCCTTGGCGCCATGGGCGCCGGAGCCGAAGCGCTCTCATCGGCCTTCACCATCGTCTGGATAGTCTTGCCCGCACTGGCGCTCTACGCGTTCCAAGACCGCGTAGGCGCGCTGGAACGGTTGCGCGACGCGCTGACAGGGCTGACCGACAATCGCCGCTGCCAAGCGCTGCTCATCGCCTGGTTCTTTGGCCTGTTCATCGAAGGGGCCGCCGGGTTTGGTACACCCGTGGCGCTGGCAACGCCGCTTCTCTACGGCCTCGGCTACAGCCCGGTGCGCGCCGTCGTGCTGGCGCTCTTGGGCCATGCGGCGGGCGTCTCATTCGGAGCGGTTGGCACCCCAACTTTGGCGCAAGTTGAGCTCACCGGTTTCGCGCCCACGACCTTGGCCGGGGATGTTGCGCTGTTTCACGCCATCATCGGCTGGGCGCTGCTTTTTGCGACCGTCAAAGTCGCGGACGAAACGCCCTTCAGCGCCCGTGACACGATCTGGACCTTGCTGGCGGGCCTCTGCTTTTTCGCCCCCTTTGTCCTGCTGGCGCGCTTTGCGGGCCCCGAGCTTCCATCGCTCGGCGGCGCGCTGATCGGCGTCGCTGGCTTCATCATCGCCCTTCAGGTCTTCGGTCCTGCCGGCTCCGCGCAATCAGTAGATACAGCAGAGGCCCCGCCATCGCGCGATCTCATCCATGACGTCGCGCCGTACCTGTTCATCGTCGCCCTTATTCTGATCACCCGGCTCATCGGGCCGGTGCAGGAGGTGCTGTCGGGCTTGGCTTTGCAGTGGAGCCTGATGGATCGTTTTTCAGGCGCTTTCGCGCCGCTCTACCACCCGGGCACCTTGATGTGGCTCGGCATCCTCGGGAGTGCACTTCTATCTGGCCGGCTCGGCGCCGTGGGCCCGGCCCTGGCAACTGCATTGGCACGCGGGGCAGCGGTCGGCCTGGCGCTCCTGATCATGCTCGGTCTCTCGCGGTTGATGGTACACGCGGGCATGATCGATATGCTCGCCCTCGCCGCGTCGCAGACCGGCACGGTGTGGCCCCTGCTGGCGCCTGGCATCGGGGTGCTTGGCACCTTCATCACCGGTTCGGCGACCACCTCGAACATCCTGTTCACCGAGTTTCAGCTCACGGCGGCCGATGCGCTCTCGCTGACGCCTCAGGTCATGGTCGCACTGCAGGGCTTCGGCTCAGCCGTCGGCAATGTCGTCGCCCCGCACAACATCATTGCGGGGGCCGCGACGGTCGGGCTTCTGGGCAAGGAAAGTGCGGTGTTGCGGCAGACACTTGCCTTGGGGCTTGGCTGCGCGCTCGCGGGCGGGGCGCTGGGGTTTGTGCTGCTGCAGCTGGACGCCGCACCCCAATAGAGCGCGTATCGGCGCAGCCAAGCCGAAAGGTCTGGTTAAACCTGTTTGCAAGAGGCGCCGGGGGTTGAAGCGAGCTTTCACCAATCGGCCGTAAGGTCCGACCCTTTCACGGGTCAGTTGCGGGACGATCAGCGGTGACGAACGAACACAGTGCCACACCGGTTTCCTACCGGGTTCCAGGCTGGGCGCAGCGCCTGCACTACGCGGCGTTTGTCGGCATTTACAGCGCCTATGGGTACCAGGTGTGCCCCTACCTCGATAATTTGAGCCTGGCGCAGATCGCGGTACCCGCGATGCTTACCATGCTTGCCCACGCGCTCCTGAGCGGATGGCTGCATCAGCGGATCGGAGCCGATGGCAAAGGCCAAGCCGTGCAACGCATCTTCTTGAGCGATTGGGCGCTGTTTGTCGGGCTTGGCATCGGCCTCGCCGCGTTCAACCTGCTGGTCCACGGGTTCCCACCCGGCAGCGGCGGCAAAGTGCTGTTCGGCTACCTGGCACTCGGCCTCTACATTTCGCTCGATATGGCGCTGCGCCGCGACTTGCACGTCGCCACAACCATGCGGGCGACCGGGCGCGACTACCCTATCACCGATCAGTTCATGCCCTATCAAACCAAGCTCATCCTGTTCTCCGCCATGAATGTCGGCGTGATGGCGGTGGTGGGCCTTCTGGTGACGATGAAGGACCTGATCTGGGTTCGCCAGACCGAGCTGACCGATAGCCAGGTGCAAGCGCTGGTGCTGTTCGATGCCCTCGTGGTGATCGGCGTGCTGGCCGCCTACATCCTGCTGGTGATCAGGCAATACTCGCGCAAGGTCGCTCTCGCCCTCGACGAGGAAAACAGCGCGCTCGACGCCGTCCGCAAAGGCGATCTGTCCTCGCGGGTGGCGGTGGTCTCGAACGATGAGTTCGGCCAGCTGGCCAATCTGACCAACGGCATGATCGGGCGCCTGTCTGACACGCTCGACGAGGTTGCCCGCAGCCGCAGCGCCATCATCCAGGCCCTGGTGGCGTTGGCCGCGAAGCGCGAC
This sequence comes from Devosiaceae bacterium MH13, assembly GCA_019192585.1. GTDB lineage: Bacteria > Pseudomonadota > Alphaproteobacteria > Rhizobiales > MH13 > MH13. Next base: position 1,530 of record JAHCMG010000232.1, on the reverse strand, counting down.
AACGAGACAGGGCTGCACCTCAAGCGCACCCAGATGTATGTGCGCCTGCTGGCCGAGCACCTGCAGCTGTCAGGCCCACATCGGCAAGCGTTGAGCGACGAGCAGATCGAGACGATCATCCGCGCCGCGCCGCTGCACGATATCGGCAAGGTCGGTGTGCCCGACGCCGTGCTGCGCAAGCCCGGCCGGCTGACCGAAGATGAGTTCGAGATCATGAAGACGCATGCGCAAATCGGCGCAGACGCGCTGCGCGAAGCCAACACGACGCTAGGCGGCTCGTCCTTTATCGAGGCCGCCATCGAGATCGCCGAAGCGCACCATGAGCGGTGGGATGGCGCAGGCTACCCACACGGGCTGAAGGGCGAAGCCATTCCGCTCTCCGCACGGATTATGGCGGTGGCCGATGTCTACGACGCCATCCGCACCAAGCGCGTCTACAAGCCCAGCCGCGACCATGGTGATGCCCGCTCGATCATCGTCGATGGCAGCGGCGCTCACTTCGACCCCGTGATTGTCGAAGCGTTTCTGGACGTGGAGCACGAATTCGAGCGGATCGCCGACGCTTGGTCCGACGACGCGCAAGACACATCAAGGTCAGAAGCGCGCGACGCCGCCTAGCCCTCGGCACCGCAAGCTGGACGGTCTTGCGCTTCGGGCGCCGCCCTCAACGTGCGTCCGGATTTGTTTCTCGCGCCAGTCTTGCGCTTCGAGCTCCGCCCTCAACGTGCGTCCGGCGCCATACACCGCTCCTCCGCAGGCCGGCTGAAATAGACCTCTTCACCCAAGAACAGCCGATCAAACGGCTCATTGGTCATGAAACAGCGCTCAGCACGGGCGAGTTCGTCAGAACTGAGCCCCTCGGCGCTCATCAGCAGCCGACGCTCAACGCTATCGAGCAGGATCGGGACCGGCTTTTCAAGATCGAACACGGGCCAGGTTTGCCGTGCCCGCAGCAGCAGCATGTGCACAACGTCGTCGGGCACGGCGATGCTCCGTGCCGTCAATGCAAGCTGCGCGAACAAGAGGCCGGCAGGACCGTATCCACCGTCGGGCCCTTGTGTCGCCAAATGAACCAGATGCCAAGCATTGCTGTCACGCGCGGCATGGATAGAGCCCAACGCCCCAACGAGCTGCGGGTAGGACACGAAGGGGCGGAGGATCTCTTGGGCACCAGCCTCATGGGCCCAGCCCTCAATCAGCGCATCGTAGAACAGGGAGTCCTCAAACGCCAAGCAGGCGGCGAGGTAGCGGTGGTCGAACAGATCGCCAACCGCAAGCCATTCATCGGGAAGGTCATCGACGACCGCAGGGGACAACAGCTGCCAGCGAATCCTCTCAACCAGGCGAGGCAGGTAGCGCAAGTCATCCAGGTAGGGCATTTCGCTGGCTGCCACATCCCAGAAGAGGCCAAATGCGCGCGGGCAATCGTCCGATTGAATCGCCGCCCAGTAAGCTCTTCTGCGGGGGATATCCCATGCACTGTTTGCAATGCCGGCAAGAAAAAAGCGGAAGTCTTTCAAGACCGCATCG
>JAHCMG010000231.1 GCA_019192585.1 Devosiaceae bacterium MH13 | reverse complement strand
CGCAATCAAAATCGCTCGCGCCGCGACGGGTCGAAACGCCGTCATCGCCTTTACGGGCGGCTTCCACGGGCGCACCTTCATGGGCATGTCGCTCACCGGCAAAGTGATGCCCTACAAGGCCGGCTTCGGGGCGATGCCAGGCGACGTGTTCCACGCGCCCTTCCCCGTCGCGCTGCACGGCGTGACGGAAGACGCAGCCTTGGTCGCGCTCAAGGGGTTGTTTAAGGCCGATGTCGATCCAGCCCGTGTTGCCGCCATGGTGATCGAACCGGTGCAGGGCGAAGGCGGCTTCTACGAGGTTTCGCCCTCGTTCATGCAGGCGCTGCGTGACGTTTGCGACGCCCACGGCATTTTGCTGATTGCCGACGAAGTACAGACCGGCTTCGCACGCACGGGCAAGCTGTTCGCCATGGACCATCACGCAGAACGGCTCGGCGTGTACCCGGACATCACCACCATGGCCAAGGGCCTCGCCGGCGGCTTTCCGCTCGCAGCGGTCACAGGCCGAGCGGACATCATGGATGCTGCACCCCCAGGCGGGCTGGGCGGCACCTATGGCGGCAGCCCAATCGGTGTTGCCGCTGCCCACGCGGTGCTCGATGTCATCGATGAGGAAGGGCTATGCGAACGTGCCGTCTCGCTGGGCGCCCGGCTCAAACAAAGGCTCCAAAGCCTGCGCGACGAGGTTCCGGAAATCGCCGACATCCGTGGCCCCGGCTTCATGAACGCGGTCGAGTTCAACGTGCCTGGATCGCCAACCCCGCACCCGGACTTTGCCAACAGCGTTCGGCAGGAAGCGTTGAGCAACGGGCTTATCCTTCTGACCTGCGGGGTGTATGGCAATGTCATCCGCTTCCTCGCGCCGCTGACGATTGAAGACGATGTTTTCAGCCAAGCGCTGGATCGGATCGAGATGTCCCTGCGGGCGGCACACCACAAACATGCAGCACTTGACCGAAAGGCCTCCTGATGTCGGCTGACCTTACCCTGTCCTACCCCAAGCTTCTGGCCACCGGCTCGCTGATCGGCGCCGACTGGGTGGACCGCGCCGAGGGTGGCGGCACGTTCACGGTGACGAACCCATCGAACGGCGAAACCCTCGCGGAACTGCCCGATATGGGCGCGGCCGAGACCGCGACCGCTATCGACGCGGCGCACGCGGCGCAAAAGGCCTGGGCGGCTAAAACCGCTAAGGAACGCGCGGCCGTTATGCTAGCGCTGCGTGACCTGATGTACGCCCACGCAGACGACCTTGCCGCCATCCTCACCGCTGAGATGGGCAAGCCACTGGCTGAAGCCAAAGGCGAGATCTTTTACGGCGCCAGCTACCTTGAATGGTTCGCCGAAGAGGGCAAACGCGCCTATGGCGACGTGATCCCCGGCCATCAGGCCGACAAACGGGTTGTGATCCTCAAGCAGCCCGTTGGCGTTGTTGCTTCGATCACGCCTTGGAACTTCCCCAGCGCCATGATGGCCCGCAAGCTCGCGCCGGCGCTCGCGGCAGGCTGCACCTTCGTCGCCAAGCCGTCCGAACTGACGCCACTCTCCGCGCTTGCGGTGGGCGTGTTGGCGCAAGAAGCCGGCGTGCCCGATGGGGTGCTCAATATCCTTACCACCACGCAAAGCGCCGATGTGGGGCAAGCTTTTTGTTCGAACCCCAAAGTGCGCAAGCTCAGCTTCACCGGCTCAACGCCGGTGGGCAAACTTCTGATGCGGCAGGCCGCCGATCAGGTGATGCGGACATCGATGGAACTGGGCGGGAACGCGCCGTTCATCGTCTTCGATGATGCAGACCTTGATGCAGCCGTCGAAGGCGCCCTCCTATCAAAGTACCGCAACAATGGTCAGACCTGCGTGTGCGCCAACCGCATCTACGTCCAATCCGGCATCTATGACGCGTTCGCCCAGAAGCTGACGGCCAAGGTGCAGTCGCTCACCGTGGGCGACGGGTTCGGCGATGGGGTGACCGTCGGTCCGCTGATCAACAGCGCCGCGGTCGACAAGGTTGAAGCGCATATCGATGACGCAACCAGTCACGGCGCGGGCATTACAACAGGCGGCAAGCGCCACGCGCTGGGCGGCTCCTTCTTTGAGCCAACAGTTCTTACGGGCGTGACCAAAGCCATGCGCATCGCCCGCGAAGAGACCTTCGGGCCCGTGGCGCCCTTGTTCAAGTTCGACACTGAAGAAGAGGTGATCGATCAGGCGAACGCCACCGAATTCGGCCTGGCGTCCTACTTCTACGCCCGCGATCTAGGGAAGGTGTGGCGCGTTGCCGAAGCCCTCCACTACGGCATCGTCGGCATCAACACCGGCATCATCTCCAGCGAGGCCGCACCCTTTGGCGGCATGAAGCAGTCCGGCCAAGGGCGCGAGGGATCCAAGTACGGCTTGGACGACTATCTGGAGATCAAATACCTTTGCATGGACATCGGTTGAGCGGGCGGGCAGCGCCTCACAAGGCGCTGCCTGTCCATTGGGTTCGCGCTTAGTGCGCGATCATGATGTGCCGAACGGCCGTGTAGTCCTCGAGCGCGTACATCGACATGTCCTTGCCATAGCCCGATTGTTTGAGGCCCCCATGAGGCATCTCATTGGCCAGCATGAAGTGCGTGTTGATCCAGGTGCAGCCATATTGCAGCTGTGCGGCCGCCTGCATCGCGGTGCCGATATTGCCCGACCAGACCGATGACGCCAGACCGTACTGGCTGTCATTGGCCCAAGCGATCACCGGATCATCGGCGGTGAAGCGGGTGACTGACACCACCGGGCCGAACACTTCGCGCTGAACGATCTCATCATCCTGCCGCGCGCCGGCGATAACGGTGGGCTGATAGTAGAAGCCTGGGCCGTTGTGGGCGGCACCGCCAGCGGTGATTTCGATATGCGACTGATCGGTGGCCCGGCGCACGAAGCTGTCGACCCGATCACGCTGGCGCGGGGAGATCAGCGGCGGAATCTCGTTGGTCGTGTCGTCGTCCGCCGCGTAGACAATGCTTGAAGCAGCATCCGACAGGCCCGCGACGAGCTTCTCGTAGATGCCGTCTTCGGCGTAGACGCGGCAGGCAGCGGTGCAGTCCTGGCCAGCATTGTAGTAGCCAAACGCGCGCAGGCCTTGGACCACCGCATCAAGGTCAGCATCCTTGTAGACGATGACTGGCGCTTTGCCGCCCAGCTCGAGATGGGTGCGCTTGACCGACTTCGAGGCCGCCATCAGAACTTTCTTGCCCGTCGCCACATCGCCTGTGATCGAGATCATATCGACGCCGGCGTGATGGATCAGCGTGTTGCCGACGGACCCGCCCTCGCCAACGATCACGTTCACGACCCCTTCGGGCAGAATGCTCGTCAGGATGCGCGCCATGGCAAGCGCCGTCAGCGGCGTCTGCTCGGAGGGCTTCATCACCACTGTGTTGCCGCCGGCCAGCGCGGGCGCCAGCTTCCAAGCCATCATCATGATCGGGTAGTTCCACGGCGCGATCGACGCCACGACCCCGATGGGATCGCGGCGGATCATGCTGGTGAAGCCTTCTAGATAGCTGCCGGCGACCGGGCCCTGCATCGTGCGAATGGCGCCAGCAAAGTAGCGGAAGCAGTCGGCAACGGCGGGGATTTCCTCGTTGCGCACCTCGTTGATGGGCTTGCCACAGTTGAGCGCTTCGAGTTGCGCCAACTCTTCTAGATTGGCCTCCACCGCGTCCGCGATGGCCAACAGCTTCGCCGACCGCTCGCCCGGTGTTGTGCGCGACCAGGCAGTGAACGCACCACGCGCGGCAACAACAGCGCGATCGACCTGATCGGGATCGGCATCCGGCAGGCTAACGATGGTCTCGCCGGTCCGCGGGTTCAGCACCGCCTCCTCCCGATCCATCCCGGTCTCGAAAGACCCGCCGATAAGCATTTGCGTGTCCATGGTTGTTCTCCCTGGTCGCTGGGTTGTTGTTTTATTTCCCTTGGCCGGCGACCGTGTCGGTGCCGCGGGTGAGGTAGTAGGCGCCGAGGATCGGCAGGAAGGTGACCAAAACCACGACCATCGCCACCACATTGGTGACCGGTCGCTGGCGCGGCCGCACCAGTTCTTCAAGCATCCAAATGGGAAGGGTTTGCTGTTGGCCGGCGGTGAACGTGGTCACAATCACCTCGTCAAAGCTCAGCGCAAACGCGAGCATGCCGCCCGCCAGCAAGGCTGTGCTGATGTTTGGCAAGATCACGTAGCGGAAGGTCTGAAAGCTGTTGGCGCCAAGGTCCATTGAGGCCTCGACCAAGCTGCCCGATGTACGCCGGAAGCGTGCGACGGCGTTGTTGTAGACCACCACCACACAGAAGGTCGCGTGGCCCAGAACAATGGTCCAGAAACTGAACGGGATGTCGGCAAGGTTGAAGGCCGAGCGCAGGGAAATGCCGGTGATGATGCCAGGCAGCGCGATGGGTAAGATGACCAGTAGGCTGATCGTCTCACGGCCAAAGAACTTGGTGCGGCTGACCGCTGCGGCGCAAAGCGTGCCGAGGATCAGCGCGATCACCGTTGAGATGGCGGCAACCCGCAGCGAAAGCCCTAGCGCCGCCCATACATCGGAACGGTTCCACGTGACCGCAAACCAATCGAGCGTCAGCCCCGGTGGCGGCCATTGGTACGATCGGTCCTCCGTCGTGAACGCGTAAACGAAGATCAGCAGGATCGGGATGTGCATGAACATCAACCCGCCGATTGCCGCCGCCTTCAGCCAAAACGGTGCGCCGCTAGAGTGCATCGAACGCCCCCTTGCGTTTTGCCAACCAAAGGTAGATCGCCATGATGATGATCGGGATCACCGCAAAGGCGGCCGCCAGCGGGATGTTCCCGGCCGTGCCCTGATAGGCATAGACGGCCTGGCCAATAAAGCGGCGCGACGAGCCCACGATCTGCGGGATGATGTAGTCGCCCAAGGTCAGGGAGAAGGTGAAGATTGAACCCGCAACGATGCCCGGCAGCGCAAGCGGCAGCAGCACATGACGTAACGTCTGCGCTGGCGCAGCGCCCAGGTCGCTTGAGGCTTCCAGCATCGTGACAGGCACCCGTTCGAGCGCCGCTTGGATCGGCAGGATCATGAACGGCAGCCAGACATAGACGAACACCAAAAAGGTGCCTGTTGAACTCACCGACAGCGAGTTGCCGCCGATCAACGGGATCGCCAGGTAGGCTTCGAGCAGCCAGGTCAGATGCAAGGTCTCGAACAACCAATTGAGAATGCCCTCGCGTGCCAGGATCAGCTTCCAGGAATAGACCTTCACCAGATAGCTCGACCAAAGCGGCAGCATGACGCCGAGGTAGAAAAGCGCTTTCCAGCGACCCTTGGCGTAGCGTGCCGCGTAATAGGCGATGGGAAACGCGATGATGGCGGCGGCTATCGTCACGCAGATGGCCATCGTGACGGTGCGCACGATGATGTCGATGTGCGCCGGGGCGAAGAGCTCGGCATAGGTCGACAGCGTGAATTCGTAGACGATTACGCCCGAGAACTCGTCGATCGAAAAGAAGCTGTGCGCGAGCAGCGCAAACAGCGAGCCCAGATAGACGACGCCAAGCCACAAGAGCGGAGGCGCCAGGAGCACCGCGAGAAGCAGACCGGGTCGCCGCCAGAACGCGTCTGATACCCGCTCAAGCCAAGTCGGGCTTGCCTCTTTGGATGCACTGCGGACGGCGAGGTCAGCCATTGTGGGCCTCGCCGGCGGCGCCCACGACAGCACCATTCATAATGTGCAGGTCGGCGGCTTCCCACGTGGCGATCACGGTGGCGCCAGGCTCTGGAATGTCCGCCCCCTTCGGCAGCAAGGCAGTCAGCCGCGTACCGTCCAGATTCATAACGACGCGGGAACTGGTGCCCAAGAAGCTGGTGGAGGTCACTTTAGCCGGGTGGCCTTGCGTAGATCCGTTGGGGTGGACGCGCACGGCCTCGGGGCGGACGGTGGCATATTCGGCGATGCCCGAAAGGCGCTCCATTAGCGCGGGATCGAAAAGGTTTGACGAGCCGACAAATTCGGCAACGAAGGGAACCTGCGGTCGGAAATAAATCTCTTCAGGCGGGCCAACTTGGGCGATCCGCCCCTCGTTGAACACGGCAACCCGGTCACCCATCGAGAGCGCCTCGCCCTGATCATGGGTGACAAAAACAAAGGTGATGCCGAGCTGGCGCTGAAGCGCTTTGAGCTCTTCTTGCATCTGCTCGCGCAGCTTGAGATCCAGCGCGCCGAGCGGTTCATCAAGCAGCAGCACCTTGGGCTTGTTGACGAGTGCCCGCGCCAGGGCGACCCGTTGACGCTGTCCGCCCGAAAGGGCTGAGGGTTTCCGGCTGCCATAGCCGGGCAGCGCAACCAGCTCGAGCGCTTCTTCCGCCAGATGGTGCCGCTCGCGCTTTCCCATCCCCGCGATCATCAGCCCGTAGGCAACATTGTCGAGCACGTTGAGGTGCGGGAACAGCGCATAGTCTTGGAACACGGTGTTCACGTGCCGCTTGTACGGCGGGACGTTCGCGGAACTTTCACCGAAAATGTCGATCTGTCCGGCGGTAGGCCGTTCGAAGCCGGCAATCAGGCGCAAACAGGTCGTCTTGCCAGAACCGGATGGGCCGAGCATCGCGAAGAACTCGCCTTCGCCGACCACCATATCGACAGCGTCCACCGCACGCACCTCGCCGAAATGGCGCGACACGCCTTTGAACCGAACCGCTTCTGTCATCATGCTTCCGTGTGTTGCCCGCCGCCAAAGGGAGGGAAAGGCGGCGGGCTTAGGTGTTGGGACGGCGATCAGCGCCCGCCGATCACGCCGATATAGTCCGACACCCAACGGTAATAGGGAACGCAGCGCTCTTGGCTTTCGCAGCTGGAGACAGGCGTCTGCCAGAAGCGGATGCGCTCAAAGTCATCAAAGCCATTGCGCGTGCAGCCTTCGGCCGTTTGCATCCCGCGACCATCGGTGCAGGCCGCCGGAACTGCGGGGTTGGCGCCGAACCAAACCGACAGATCCGATTGTAGGTTGGAACTGAGCGAATGCTCCATCCACAGATAGGCGCAGTTCGGGTTCTCGGCTTCCGAGTGCATCATGGTGGTATCGGCCCAGCCGGTCGCGCCTTCCTTTGGAATGGTCGACGCAACAGGCGCTTCTTGGCTTTGCAGCAGGTTGACCTGAAACGGCCAAGAGCCTGAAGCCACCACACCTTCATTGACGAAATCGTCGATCTGAATGAACGCGTCATGCCAATAGCGGCTGACGATCTGGCGCTGCTGGCGCAGCAGATCGAGGGCAGCGTCGTACTGATCTTGGTTCAGCTCATAGGGGGAGACGATGCCCAGTTCGGGTTGGTGAAACATCAGGTACTGCGCGGCGTCAGCAATGTGGATCGGGCCGTCATAGGCCTGAACCCGCCCCTCATTGGACTGGCCGTCCGGCAGCGTTTGCGCTTCGAAAACGACGTTCCAGCTCTCCGGCGGCTCGGCGAAAATCTCGGTGTTGTACATCAACACGTTCGGCCCCCACATGTACGGCACGCCGTACTGGACGCCCTCAACATAGTGCCATGGCGCTTGCTTGAGCCGGTCATCGATGTCGCCCCAGCTGGGGATCAGATCGATGTTGATAGGCTGCACCCGGTCGCCAGCAACAAGGCGCAGCGACGCGTCGCCCGAGGCGGTGACAAGATCGAAGCCACCTTCGTTCATCAGCGCCACCATCTCATCTGATGTGTTGGCCGTTTGCACGCCAACCATGCAGCCGGTGGCCTCCTCAAAGCTGGTCACCCAGTCGAAGTCGGGCGAGGTTTCGCCGCGCTCGATGTAGCCGGGCCACGCGACAATGGTCAGCTGGCCTTCGGGCTCACCAAGCTCGGTGACCATTTCGGCAGCGAGAACCGGTTGGCCCGCAACCGATGTGCCGATGGCCAGGGCCATGGAGCATTTCAAGAACTTGCGCATAGTGACATTCCCCTCTTTTCCGGTCTTGCGGAACTATGGGGCGCGCGACTGAGCTATCGCAAATTCAATGTTCAGAACTGAGATATCGCTTTTTCCGATAGCTAGCTTGGACCGATAGCCGCCCCTACGCCAACCGCCCTTCGGGTGGCGCGCACATCTGAAAAGCGGCAGACGCTACTGAGGTGCAAAGCCGGTTTGGGCCTGCGTCAGCGCGATAAACTCCCGCGTTGCCTCGGAAATCGTGCTGCCCCGACGCCAAACCAGCCCGACGCGCACCACTGGAAGGCGACCCGAAACATCGCGGCTTTGCAGGCGATCCCCTTCAAGCGACCAGGGCCGGTAGACGAGGTCTGGCAGCAACGCGACCCCTGCCCCGCTGGCGACGAGCGAGCGCACTGCCTCAACCGATCGGGTGCGAAACGCAATCGTCGGCCGCTTGCCAAAAGCGGAGACCAGGTTCACCGCCTCGCGTTCCATCTCGTCAACGTCGAGGACGATCAGCCGTTCATCCGCCAGATCCGACAAGGCAATGCTCTGTTGGCGGGCCAAGCGATGGTCGACCGGCAGCCAAAGCCGGAAGGGCGATATCTCGAAAATCTCTGATTCCAGCGCGTAGGTGTCGCGCAGGTTGGTCGTCACCATCACGGCGATGTCCAGTTCCCCACCGACAATGAGATGCTCAAGATATTCGCCATTGTCTTCAATGGCATGGACGTCAACGTCGGGGTTTAGACGCCGGTATTTCGAAAGGATCGTCGACAGCACGTAGCCGGCGGTGAGCGAGGTCACCCCAAGGTTCAGCTTTCCGGTGGCCGCCTTGGTCCGCAGGCCGTGCATCCGCGCGGCCAGGGTCACCTCGGCGAGAATCGAATTGGCGTGCCGCAAGAATTGCTGACCCTCGGCGGTGATCGCCATGCCGCGCGAGTGGCGCTCGAACAGGCTCACGCCGACAATTGCCTCAAGCTCCTTGATCGCCTCAGTGATTGCGCTTTGCGAGATCGACAGGTTGCGCGAGGCCCCGCTGATCGACCCGTTTTCGGCCGCGGCGACAAAGTAGCGAATTTGCCGGATCGTCAGCCGTGACTCACCAAGCATGAAGCACCTCCAAGGAAACTCTTTGAGGTCCTATCACATCGCAGCCATGAATTTGCCCTGCTCGATCAGGCCATTGAGCGTTGCTAGGTCTTGAGCCGCGTCCTCGTTTACGACCGGCTTCACGGCCCTTTCGCGGAGGCGGTTTAGCAAAGCCAAGGGGTCGTCCGGCCCAAGCCAACCTCTAGGCAAGGTGATCCTTGACCACGTTACCTTCCTGTAGCACCAGCGGGATGTTTTCGCCCTGGCCTGACAGGCAAGCGATGTCAGCCATCGGATCGCCATCGACGAGGATCAGATCGGCCGTCTTGCCAGGCGCGATATGCCCCAGATCATCGCGGCGAAGAAGCGCGGCGTTGACCGATGTTGCCGAGCGCAAAACATCGGCGGTTCGCAGCACCTGGGCGCGCAAGGAAAACTCGACCAGCTGATCTTGGTGCATCCACCCCAACAGATCCGTGCCATAGCCCATCGGCACGCCGGCGCGCTTGAGTATCTCCAGCGAGCCGAGGCCCGCCTCTCGCACCTTCTTGTTCTTGACGCGGTTTTCACCGCCAAGGCCGATGGCATCGGCATGCCGGTCAAGACAATCGTAGATCACAAGCGTGGGCACAGCGAAGCAGCCACGTTCTTTCAAAATGCCCGCGACCCGGTCGTCGATAAGGTTGCAATGTTCGAGCGTTCGCACACCGTTGATCGCCGCATGCTCGATGGCGCGGGCGGTGTAGGTGTGGGCGGCCACATAGGTGTTGGAGGCCTCAGCGACCGTCACGATCGCCTGGATTTCTTCCGGCGTGAACTGGATCCAATCGATGGGGTCGGTCGGCGTTGCGACACCACCGTTCGCCATGATCTTCACGAAGTCTGCGCCGAGCCGCAGCTCATCACGGGCGGCGGCAAGGCAGGCAGGAACGCCATCAACAATTCGGCCGAGCGAGGGCAGATGGCGGCGTTGCCTATCGCCGATGTCGGCCCGATTGGTGCCGCGAAAATCGGTATGCCCCCCGGTCTGCCCTAGCGCCTTTCCAGACGTTGAGATGCGTGGGCTGCGGATCATGCCTTCTGCCTGCGCACGCTTTGTGCCCGCATCACCCCCGCCGACATCACGGACGGTGGTGAAGCCGCGGTCGAGCATCTGGGAGAGGTTGCGGGCCGTCCAATGCGCCACATAGGTGGGGCTCATGGCCTCCAGTTCGGCAAGGTTGGCCGACGCCGCCGCGATGTGGACGTGCGCGTCGATCAAACCTGGCATGAGCGTCTTGCCGCGCGCATCGATCGTGCGATCCGCTGTTGCGGCAATCGCCGTCTCCGATACCTCAGCGATCTGCCCATCGGCGACCAGCACATGCATGCTCGCATGCAGGCTGTTGCTGACGCCATCGAACAGGTCGCACCCTTCAAACTTGATCCGCATGGCCTGTCCTTGGTTTTGATCGTTGCTGCACGCGTGACGCTAGCCGCCAACGTAGCAGGAGGCGGGCGATTGCAAAGGCCTTGCACGAGAAACGGCCTCCAACCTTGCCAGGCTGGTCCCCTCGCGTCAGGTTACGATAATGTCTGTCGTCGCCGTCGATGCCCCCCAAACTTCCGCGACCGCTTCCGACGCCCTGATGCAGGTGCGCGACCTGAAGCGCAGCTTCTACGGCGTGCAGGCGCTGAGCGGCGCGAGCTTTGACATCAAGGCTGGCACGATCACCGGGCTGATCGGACCGAACGGAGCCGGCAAGACCACAGCGTTCAACTGCATCTCGGGCGTTATCCCGCCGCAGAGCGGCTCGGTAACGTTTGATGGCGCGGACATCACCGGCCTCACGCCCGATAAGATTCACAGCTACGGTGTCGTGCGGACGTTTCAGATCGCGCGCGGCTTTCCCACGCTCACCGTCCTTGAAACGCTGCTCCTGCACGGTGAGAACCAGCCTGGAGAAGCAATGCTCACCGCGCTTTTCTCGCCGAACACAGCACGGCAGCGCGAAGCGGAGCTGGTGGATCGCGCCTACACCATTGCCAAGCGTCTGAAGCTCGATCACGTCATCGACAATCTGTCGTCCGCCCTTTCCGGCGGGCAGAAGAAGCTGCTTGAGATCGGCCGCGCGCTGATGGCGAAGCCCCGCCTTATTCTGCTGGATGAGCCGGTTGCCGGCGTCAACCCGACGCTCGCGGCGGAGATCGCGGAGCGGATCGTCCAGCTGCGCGAGGAAGACGATCTGACCTTCCTGATCGTTGAGCACGACATGGATATCGTTGCGCGCATGTGCGACCCGGTGGTTGTCATGGCGCAAGGCGCCACCCTCATGCAGGGCAGTTTTGACGCGGTCAAAGCTGATCCGCGCGTGCAGGACGCCTATCTGGGGCGGCGCACATGAGTCTCTTAAAAGCGCAGGACATTGTCGGCGGCTACACCAAAACCGACACCATTCTCAAAGGCGTTTCGCTCGAAGCGGGCGGCGGCGAAATCGTTGCCGTTCTGGGCCCCAACGGTGCAGGCAAGTCGACGCTTCTGAAGGCGATTGCCGGGCAGCTTGATGTCCGCGAGGGGTCGGTCCAGCTCGACAATGACAATATTGCGGGCCTGAAACCGCGCGAGATCGCGCAGGCCGGCGTTGCGTACGTGCCCCAGGAAGCGAACGTCTTCCCAACCATGTCGATCCGCGAGAACCTCGAAATCGGCGGGTATCTTGCCCCCCAGCACGCCAGCCAGCGGATCGAGGAGACCTTTGAACGCTTTCCCATGTTGGGGGAGAAGCGCCGCGAGGCCGCGCGCACCTTGTCGGGCGGTCAGAGGCAGGTTCTGGCCGTAGCTATCGCGCTCATGGTGGCGCCCAAAGTGTTGCTGCTCGATGAGCCGTCCGCCGGCCTGTCGCCGGTGGCCACCGGCGATTTGTTCGAGACAATCCGAAGCATTCGCGACAGCGGCGTTGCCATCGTCCTTGTGGAACAGAACGCGCTCGATGCGCTCGATCTGGCGGACCGGGCGTACATCCTGACCGCAGGCAACAACCATATCGATGGCGAGGCCAAAGCGCTTGCCGCCGACCCCGATGTCCGCCGCGCCTTTTTGGGCGGCTGATCGATTTGATGACCCAAAAACCAGGAAAGCACGGAGAGCAGACATGACGACTTGGAAGACAGTGTTTCAACCAACCCGCCGGGGGGTTGTGCTGGGCGGCGCGGCGCTGCTTGCAACGCCGGCGCTCCTGCGCGCCCAATCGGGGCCCATCAAGTTCGGTACGCTGACCCCTCTGACCGGCGTTGGCGGTACCTATGGCCCATCGATGCGCGATGCCGCGGCGAGCGTGTTCACCGCCGTCAACGAAGCCGGCGGGCTCTTGGGGCGTGAGATCGATCTCGTCACAGAAGACACGCAGACCAACCCCGAGGCCGCCGTGCGCGCGGTGCGTAAACTGATCGATGTCGACAATGTCTCCGCCGTCATCGGCACATGGGCCTCGTCGGTGACGACCGCCTGTGCGCCGCTGTGTTGGGAGAACGGTGTGATGCTGTTCACCGTTTCGGGCGCCGACAGCATCACCCAACTGCCGCACATGGGCTTTATTGCCCGCACGCAGCCGAACTCGATCCTGCAAATCCAGGTCGCCGCCGATTTCATGATCCGCGAGGGGGCCTCGGGGATGGCATGGATCGGGCCACAGACGCCGTTTGCGCAATCGTCCATCGACATTCTCGCCGAGAAAGCCGGCGGTGCGGGGATCGGCATGGAAAGCCTGATCTATGAAGCCGATAAGAGCACCTACCGCTCCGAAGTCGACACGATCCTGCGGTCGAACCCCGACTTCATCATGCTTGGTGGCTACGCCGCCGACAGCACCGTGGTGCTGCGCGACATCTGGCAGGCCGGCTACGAGGGCAAGATCATCGGCCCAGCCTATGCGGTGAACGCAACGGTGCTCGGCGCCCTACCCGAAGATGTCACCGAGGGCGTGTTCACGTGGGAAGGCGCGCCGGCCCTCGGCAGTGCAGCCTACAGCAATGTGCAGGCGGCGCTTGGCGTTGAGGACGTCGACCCCTATTCCGCGCAGACCTATGATCACGCCAACCTTGCGGTGCTCGCGGCAGCGTCGGCTGGCGATGCGTCGGGCGCCGCGATCAAGGATGCGCTGCGCACCATCTCACAGGGCGACGGTGACACGGTGTCCGACGCGCTGACGGGTCTTGAGGCGCTGGGCGGCGGCGGTGCCGTCAACTATTCCGGCGCATCGGGTCCCTGCGACTTCGATGCAATCGGCGACATCACGGGCACACAGTTCCTGTTCAAGCAGATCGCGGGCGGTGCCGCTGGCGATTACGAACGGGTCTGATCCCTCCGCATAACTCAATATCACCGGGGGCATTGTGGCCCCGGTGCGCTCTTCCCCTCAAAGGCCCTCCGCTCGATGCTTGATCTTTTGCCCCAGTTCCTGGTGAACGGCATCATCACCGGTGCGCTTCTTGCCGTGCCAGCCATCGGTTTAACCGCCATCTTCGCGGTGTTGCGGTTCCCCAATTTTGCCGTTGCCTCGCACGCCACCATTGGGGCCTTTGCAGGCTATGGGGCCAATGTCTGGATGGGGCTGCCAGCCGCGCCGTCACTCGTCTTTGCGTTTTTTGTAGCCGGGCTTTTCGGCCTCGTGAGCGATGAGATCGCCCTCAAACCCTTGCGCAAGCATGGCGCGCTGACGACCGCCATCGCCTCCATCGCGCTGACCATTGTTTTGGAGAATATGGTCCGGTTCGTCTTCGGCAACGCGTTGCGCGGCTACGATCTGCCGCTTGTGCGCGACGTGCGGTTTGGGGACGTTCGGGTGAACCCGCAGCAGATCGAGAACATGGTGCTCGCGGTGGTGATCATGGCCATCGTTTTCGCCTTGCTCAAATTCACGCGCATGGGCAAGGCGATGCGTGCCGTTGCCGACAACCCTGGCCTTGCGGACCTCAAAGGCATCGACGCGGTGCTCGTGGGCCGGGTGGTGGCGTTCGCCGGCATGGGGCTCGTTGGCATTGGCGGTATGCTGTTTGGACTGGGCACCTCGATCGATCCGTTGACCGGCTTCCGTTTCATCTTGCCGATCTTCGCGGCAGCCGTGGTTGGCGGTCTTGGCAGCGTTCCCGGCGCCGTCGCAGGCGCCATGATCGTTGGGATCGGCGAAGAGATGTCAGCGCTGGTGCTGGAGCCCGCCTACAAGAGCGCGGTCGGCTTCTTCGCCATCGTTATCGTGCTGACCTTCCGCCCGCGCGGCCTGTTCGGCGAGAGGGCCTATTAGAACCATGTTGAGTTGGCTCTTCTCCGTCATCACCTTTGCGGGCATCTACGCGCTGCTGGCGCTGGGCATCAATGTGATCTGGGGCATGGGCGGGATGATCAATCTCGGCATGGCCGGGTTCTTCGCGCTCGGCGCCTACGCGTCGGCGCTGGCGACCGCCAGTGGTGGGCTGCCCATTCCGGTGGGGATGATACTCGCCGCAGGGATGGCGGCCCTTGCCGGCGGGCTTTTGTGCAGGCTCACCCTGCGGCTGCGCGGCGACTACCTTGCCATCGTGACGCTTGGGTTCTCCGAACTTGTGCGGCTGATCGCGGCCAATGAGATCTGGCTGACGAACGGCTCAGACGGCATCTCCGGCATTCCGGGCCCGTGGCGACAGGAGCTGACACCGTTCGAATTCAACATGCTCAACTGCGCGCTCGTGTGCACAACGGTGTTCGTCATCTGGGCGATGACAGAACGGCTGCGCCGAAGCCCGTGGGGCCGCGCTGTCCGGGCGATACGCGATGATGACATGGCCGCCTCAGTGGCCGGTAAGCCGATCACCCGCTTCAAGATACAAACGTTTGCCCTCGGCGCGGCGATCTTAGGGCTCGCGGGCGCGTTCTACGCCCACTACACAAGCTATATCGCCCCCGACATCTTCCGGCCCCTGATCACCATCTACATCTTCCTCGCCCTCACCGCCGGCGGGACCGGCAACACCAAGGGTGCCGTGGTTGGCGCCATCGCGGTCGTGTTCGTGCTCGAAGGTAGCCGCTTCCTGGAAGGTTGGGTGACGGCGCTTGGCGGCGTTCAAAAAGCGGCGCTCCGAGAGATCGTGATCGGCGCGGCGCTTATCGCCATCATGCAGCTGCGCCCCTTAGGCCTGCTGCCC
>JAHCMG010000024.1 GCA_019192585.1 Devosiaceae bacterium MH13 | reverse complement strand
AGAACAAAGCTGCCATACAGGCCTTGCAGGATTTTTTCGCCGGTCAGCGCCAGGTCCATGCCGCCAACGGCCAGGTAGACCAGCGAAGCGAGCATGATCGCGTAGCCGATCGGCGTGCCGATGCCGGCGAGCGAGAACAGGACGATCAGGCAGAGCCCTAACTCTAGGCTCATGCTATGCGCCCATGGTTGTACGTGTGAGGCATGCGGCTCGTCACGCTTGCCGGTCCTTGGGCGGGCCGTTGCGCACAATGTCGATGAAACGCCAGCCATAGCGGGCGGCCACAACGAGCATAAACACTGCGTAGATCGAGAAGATCGTCCGCAGCGGAATCTTGTCGCCCGAGAAGGGCTCACGCACCGTGGAGGTGCGGCGGATTTTGAGAAAGTCGATATAGTCCCAGGTCGGCAGAAAGGCCCAGAGCATGCCAATCGTGATCGACCCGGCGGCGATCAGGGCCAGCACTTGCTGGAGGCTACGCGGGGCTGCGAGGTAGAAGATGTCGAACGTGACATGGTCCTTCTCGCGCACCAAAAAGGCGCAGCCGAAAAAGACGATCCACACCCATAGGATCAGGCACAGCTCGAGCGTCCACCCGAAGGGCGTTTGCAGCACGTAGCGCGAAAAAATCTGCAGCAGGAACGTGACGAACATCGCCGCCAGCAAGCTGGCGGCGATGAACTCGGTGCCACGGATGACCCACTTTGAGGCGAGCTTCACCATAGGGTGCGTGAAGCGCGTTGGCGGTTAGTTGCCCAGCGCGTTGATGCGCTCAAGCACGCCCTCGGGCCAGCTTTCGGCAAACTCGCTGCCGACATACTGGGCCTGAACGTGGGTGCGGAACGCTTCGAGATCGGGCGTGTAGATCTCAACGCCTTCGGCGCGGATCTGATCAGCGAGGCTGTTTTCAAGCCCAAGCTGACGCAGCCGGCCCCATGCGGAGGCGGCGTCCGCGGCGCGCTGAACGGTCAGCTGCTGGTCCGCCGATAGGCTGTTCCAGGTCTCAAGCGAGAACGCGATATAGTTGAGGTCCACCAGGTGCGAGGTCAGCGCGATTTGGTTGGTCACCTCGTAGAACTTCGCGTCAACGACGGTGGGCAACGGGTTGTCTTGACCGTCGACAGCGCCGGTCGACAGCGCAGTGTAGACCTCGGTGAACGCCATCGGTGTTGGCGATGCGCCGAGTGCGGAACCGAGGAACTGCCAGGCGTCGGTGCCGGGCATGCGCAGGTTCACGCCCGCAAGGTCAGCGGGGGTCTGCACGTCCAGCTCGTCGCGGGTCTGGCGCAGGTTCACGTGGCGGCGGCCGAGATACATGACCGACAGAAGCTTCACGCCAAGCTGCTCTTCAACGGTCTGCTTGAACGGGTCCATCAGCGGATCGTTGAACACCCGAACCTGGTGCGCGGCATCCTGGTGGACATAGCCGGTGGCGAAGATCGAAAACTCTGGGAAGAACTGCGCCAGCTCCTGGGCCGATGCGATCGACATGGTCAGGTTGCCGCGGCTGATGGCTTCAAGCTCGGTGCCCTGGGCAAACAGGGTCGCGTTGTAGCCAGGCTGATAGTCGGCGAAGCTCGCCACCATGGGCGCGAACACTTCCGCCATGGCGACCGACCGCTGATCGGTCTCAGAACCGGCGGTGGCCAAGGTGAAGGTCATGCGGTCTTCCGCGAACGACGAGACAGCGCCGCCGGCAACAAGCGATGCAGCCAGTGCGGCGGTCACGGCCGCGCGGCGGGTCAAAGTGAAACTCATTGGGTCCTCCCAGAGGTACTTTTTTGATTTTGCGGGCGAACTTTTGCGCGAGTCCGGCACCGACGCAACAGCCCGCGGGAAAGAACAGGGCAAATTCTTGCCCTGGCGGAGTTCCTCAGCGGCTCTTCTGGGGGTTTTAGTCGAGGTGGACCATGTCGCCGCTCGCGGCGGCCTGCTGAATGGCCTCGACCACTTCCAGGCTTCGCATGCCCTCTCGCGCCGAGACGAGCGGCTCGCTGCGACCGGCGATGACATCGGCGAAATGGTCGATCTGGTTCACCAGCGGATCTGATGGTTTGTGCCCTAAACGCTGTGTCTCGAGCGGTGACCACCAGTGCTGTTCCGCCTGCCCGTTGGACCACAGCGTGAGATCGGGCAGCGACAGTGAACCGTGCGAGCCGCCGATCATGGTGCTGCTCTGTTGCGTTGCCGGGTAGGCTGGGTTCTCGCGAGCGGTGAACTCCCAGCTCCAAGGCGCGACGATGCTGTCGGACACCGTCACGGTGCCCACCGCGCCCGAGGCAAAACCAAGAAGTGCGCCGGCCACATCTTCATTGTCGTAGCCGCGGAGCGCTGGGCTGGCGATGGCGCGGACCGTGCTGACCTCGCCGCACAAATGGCGCAGCAGGTCGATATCGTGAACGAGGTTCACCGCGATCGGGCCCGCGCCAGGCCGTTTGCGCCAGTCGGCTTCCTCGAAATAGCTGTCGGGCTTGTAGAGCCAGCATTGCGCGTGGACCGCCCGGATGGTGCCGATGGCGCCACCTTCGATTGCCCTTTTCGCTTCTTTGATAATGGGGTTGTGGCGGCGATGGTGGCCGACCAGAACGGGCAGGCCGGTTGCCTCGGAGCGCTTGACCAGCTCGGCGGCGTCTTGAGAGCGCGTGGCGATGGGTTTTTCGACCAGCACCGGCAGGCCCGCATCGAGGCAGGCGAGGGCTTGCTCCACATGCAGCTGGTTGGGCGTCGCCAGGATCACGCCATCGGCTTTCCCGCGCCCAAAGAAGGCAGACAGATCGGCGAACAATGGCACGCCGAGGGCGGATGCTTCCGCGCGATAGGACTCGTTCGGTTCAATGATCGCGGCCAGGGTCGCTTCACCGCTGTGTTCTATCGCCTCGACGTGGCGCCGACCGACAAGGCCGTAGCCGGCGAGGGCGATCTGTGCGGTTTGGGGCATGCGGGTAAATTCTCTCGTACTTCAGTTTGGTGACGCCGATAGTCTAGTAGTCGAGCCCCCTCACTCTACGGTTTTATACCTCGGTTGGCGGACCGAGAGCGCGCACCGCGCCCTTGGCAAGGTCTTTGGGGGGACCTGTCGGCTTATGGACACTTTGCGCTGCCTTGCTCAACGCAGACGGAACCTCGCTGGTGGCTTGGGGCCGGTGGGGCAGGTGTCGGCGCAACCCGACCACCGCGATAGCGAGCGGACAGACGGTATCGTAGCCGGCGCGGCGAAGATCAACCGAGACATCCCGCGATACGTCTTCGATAAGCTTCTGTCTTTTTCTATCTTGGTTGTTGCCTCCCCGCTCATGGTGCTCGCGGGCCTGCTTGTCTTTCTTGGTGATTTTCGAAACCCGATCTTCGCCCAAGAACGGGCGGGGTACGGCGGCGGTGCCTTCACGCTCTATAAGATTCGCACGATGACGGTTGGCGGCGATGGGGCCGAGTTCCATCAAGCCCATGAAGAGGCGGGCCGCATAACGCCGGTTGGTCGCGTGCTCCGGCGTTACAAGATCGATGAACTGCCGCAGCTGTTGAACGTGCTTGCCGGCGACATGTCTCTGGTTGGCCCGCGACCCTATGCGATGCACCACGAGGCGGCACTCGAGGCGCGCGATGCTCACCACAGTTTGCGGCGCCTCGTTCGCCCGGGGCTGACGGGCTACGCGCAGGTGAATGGCTGCCATGGGCCTATTGAGAGCCCCGAACAGGCGCAACGGCGGCTGGATTGGGATCTGGCGTATTTGGCGGACTGGTCGCTGGCCCTCGACGTCCAAATCGTCATGCGGACCGGCGCCCAGGTCTTCCGGGAGCTCGTCGCGTTTCGGGCCCGGCCTCAGCCGGCGCATGTGGACGGTGATGGCGCCTTTGCCGCTTTGCTGCCGCGACCGACCGTGCTGAGCGGCGCGCCGGGCGTGCTCGGGTCGGTTGAAGGTCGGCCGGATAACGCCGCTTTTCTCATCAAGCGGCCGATCAAACATGTTCGTGCCTCGCCGCTAATGTCGTTGCGAGACGACGGGTTCCGCGCCGAGAGCCAAGTGGGCGGCCAAGCGAGCGAGGGACAAGTGCTGCGTGTCGGGACCGATGTGGGTCTGTCGGTTTAGGCGCGTGTCTTGGCCGACTGAGGAAGGCGGCGCATGTTTCCGAGCCTAGACCGCGCCCATGTTGGAGGCTTTGACACCGTCCTCGCGGACCGTTTTGGGCTGGCCCAGTGGATCGATGAGGTCTGCGTCCAAAAACCGCCCCGGCCAGCGCTTGTGTTCTCGTCGAACGGTCAGGGGATCGCGCTTGCGGGCTCTAACGCGGACTATGACGCCGCGATGGCCGCCGCCGATGTGATCCACGCCGATGGCATGCCGGTGGTGATGGCCTCCAAGCTCCTCACGCGCACGCCGATCGCGGGCCGGTCAGCCACAACCGATCTGTTTCACGATGTGTCGCGTTTGGCGCAGGGGACGGGCCGCTCGTACTTCATCCTCGGCGCAAGCGAGGCGCAGAACCGCGCGGCGGTTGAGCGGGTTCGCGAAATCTACCCCGCCATCACCATCGCGGGACGGCGCAACGGGTACTTTTCAGAGGATGAGAGCGCCTCGGTTTGCGAGGATATTGTCGCCTCTGGCGCTGATATTGTTTGGGTTGGACTGGGTAAGCCCAAGCAGGAGATCTGGTGCCATGCGAACCGCGATCGCCTGCGGGGCGTGAGCGTGATCAAGACCTGCGGCGGTCTGTGCGCTCACCTTGCGGGCGACGAGCCTCGGGCGCCGCGCTGGATGCAGAAGTCCGGCGTCGAGTGGCTCTACCGGCTCAGCCGAGACCCGAAGCGGCTCTCGAAACGCTACCTCCAGACAAACCCGGTGGCCGCGTACCGCCTCGTCCGAGGGACCCGGAGCCTTCCGGCCCAAAAACCGTGGGCCGGCGTGCGCGATGAGTAGTTTCTCCCGCCTGCTGCCGGGCGTGATCGCGCGGGTCATCCAGCTGCTGTTTGGTCTGTTCATCATCGTCTTTCTGGCGAACACGCTTTCGCCATCCGATCTGGGGCTGTTTTACATCCTGCTCGCCGTCGCCATCGCCTTTCACAGCGTGGTTCTGAACGCGCTGTGGTTTCCGCTGCAACGCTTGCTGCCGGCGGAAGCGGATGATCGCGCTGCGGTTCTCAAGACGGTCTTGGCGCCATCCGTGCTTGGCACCGTCTTGTTTTCAGCCCTCTCGTACTTGGTCGGTATCGCGCGTTTCGGAGATGGCGGCACTGGGGTCGTACTGGCGTTCGCGGTGATCTCGGTGGCCTTTTCGGAGGCGCTTTTCGCGCAGTCGACAAACATCTGCTCGGCGCTGCGACATCACTGGCTCTATTGCCTTTCGGTTCTTGCGCGCTCGGCTCTGATCGCGACCGTTCTCTACCTCGCAAGGGACAATCTCTCCGTCCAGGCGGCGCTTGTGTTCTTTGTCGTGGGGAACTTTATCGCGTCGCTGCCGGTGCTTTTCACGGTCAGGAAGGCGCTCGAAGTTGGGGCCTATTCGGGCACTCAGTTGAGATGCCTTGTCCGCTACGCCGCACCCTTCTCGCTGTCGCAGCTCATCCAGCAAGTGGCGGACCGTGCGGACCGGATCGTCATTGGGATCTTTCTCGGCACCGCCGCCGCCGGACAGTACAGCGTCGCCGTTGACTTCGCGCGTCGGGTGATCGGCAGCCTCAGCGTCAGCGCGCGGCTGACCTATGTGCGCGATGCCGTCGACCATCACGCGGCGCGCGACGCACAAGCGGTACAGCGATCGTTGGATCAGATTATGGGCGCCGTGCTGGTCTTGGCCCTGCCGGCAAGCATCGTCCTCTCGCTTTTCGGTGCCGCGATACTCGGCGCGTTTCTGCCGGCGTCGATGAGCCCGACGCTTACATCATTGCTAGCGTTTTTGCCGTTTGCCTACGCCGCCGATGCCTTGATGATCTACGTCTTTGTCCTGCCCTTTGAGCTCGCGAAACAGCGGTGGCTGCACATGCAGGTCATCACGTTTAAACTCATCATCCTCGTCCCGCTTTTTATCGTCCTGATGGCGAGTTTTGGCCTTTTGGGCGCGGCGCTCGCCCAGGCTGCGGCCCTTGTTTTGACTGCGCTGTACGCCGTTCATCTCGTGTCTAAGACGACGGACATGCGGCTGAACATCCGGCTTCCCGTGTTCTCCTTTGCGTTCGCCATCGCCGTCACGCTGCTCGGTTATGCCTACTCGGACCTGTGGGCCGATGTCGGAACCCTGGGCCTGCTTGGGATCGCCGGTTTGGTGGGCCTGTCGGCGATGCTCGCGCAGCTGCTTTTGGTTAGGCAGGCCGTGGCGGCGCCTGTGCTCGCACAAAAGGCTGAGCATCATGCGCGCTAGTGGCCGCCCCGGCATGCGCCAAGACTATGCGCTGCTTGCAACCGCTGTTGCACTCTCGCTCGGCCGCTTTGACCCTGCCTTTGTCCCGCTCGAATTCGCGGGGCTGACCGCCAACCAGCTCTTGTTTTACGCCATCGGCGTCTACCTGACCGGCGCCGTGCTGTCGCACTATCGCGGCTGGCCACCGCTCGGCCTGTTTGGGTCTTCATTGTTGCTCTTAGGCGTCTGGGCCGTCATCTCGAGCTATTGGTCACCGTCGGGCTATCAGGGTTTGGCCAAGAGCATCTCGTACGTGGCCGTTTTCGGCGCGGCCTTGAACTTCGCGATGCGGCTCACGACCGAAGAGATCATCTCAGCGTCCCGCAACGGCGCCTTGGCCGTGGTTGCGGTCTGCGTCATCCTTGCACTCGCCCTCCCCAACAGCGCGGGCACGACCGTCTTTCATGACGGGGCGTGGCGTGGCGTCTTCTTGCAGAAGAACGTGCTCGGGCGCGCGGCGCTCATCCTCGCTATCCTGTGCATCGTCAGCTTCCTGTGCCTCAGAGGGCGCCGAGAGGTCACGCTCGCGCTGCTGGGCTCGGTTCTGGCCGGTGTCGCGCTGTGGAAGAGCCAATCGCTGACCGCGATCATCGGGCTCGGCATCTTCATCGCCGCTCTGCCGCTGCTCTATGGCGTTCGCCTGGCTGGCCCGCGTACCCGGCTTTGGCTTGGTTGTGGCGCGGTCCTCTGCCTTCCGTTCCTTGCCCTGCTGTTTCAGCCCGTGCTGGAGCTGGTGTCTGACCTCACAGACCGCTCGGCAACGCTGACCGGCCGTGTGCCTTTATGGGAATTTGCGCTCTCGCAGCTGTCGGCGCGGCCGTGGAATGGGTTCGGCGTCGAAGGGTTCTTTGGGCACGAGGCTGCGGCGCCGTTTCAGGCGTTGACGGGCTGGCTGCCAGAGCACGCCCATAACGGGTTCATCGACCTAGCCCTGGAGTTTGGACTGGTCGGTCTCGTGCTGTTCGCCGCTTCCTTCGCGGCCTTTGTGTGGAACACGCCGCGCGCAGTGGGCGAGACAAAGGTGATCAGTCTGTTCATGCTCGCGATCATCATCCTTGTGATCACGATGAACCTGACCGAGAGCAACCTGTACCGCTCCTCGAACACGGTTTGGCTGCTCTACACGATTGTTGGCCTTCATGCGGTCGCCCTGCGGCGAACCATCGCGGCAAGATCACGGGTCCAGCCGACGCGAAGGCACACTCGACTCCCCGTCAATCAGGTCGCGTTCCGATAGGCGCGCGCGGCGATGCGGTTCGCATTCCTTCTGACCCAGTTGGAAGTTGGCGGCGCGCAGACCCGCGTCTTTCAAACCGCCACCGAGCTGCGATCAAGGGGCCATGCCGTCGACGTCTATGTCTTCTATCAGGCGCGCCCCTGCTTCGAAGAGGAAGACAAGACGATCCTCAGTCGGAGCAAGCGGCCACTGCATTTACTGGCCGGCTTTGCGCGGTTCTGGCGCCATCTGGTTCGGCAGCGGTACGATGTTCTGATCACCAACACCGCGCCGGCGAACGTTATCGGCTGCTCGATCGCAAAACTCGCGGGCCAGCGGAGAACCATAAGCTGGCAAACGCAGCCGCCGCAGCGGCTATCGAAGTTCGTTCAACGGCTGGACCATATGTGCGGGGCGTTGGGCATCTACACCGCGACTGTCGCCAACTCCCATTGGACGCGCGCTTGCTTTGAGGACCGGTCGGCAGCCTACCAACGCCGCATGCGCCTGCTGACGGACGGCATCAAACCCCGGGTCGATCCGCGCGACAAAACGGCCGCTAGGCGTGAGCTGGGCCTTGATGAGCATGACCGGATCGTCGTCACCGTGGGGCGGTTGTCGCGCCAGAAAGCGCACGCGGTCTTGGTTGATGCGTTTAGGATCGTTCGCGACGCGCAGCTGCTGATCGTCGGCGAAGGCGAGCTACGGGAAGACCTTGAACGGCGCATTGCGGCTCTTAGCTTGACCGATCGGGTTCAGCTGGTCGGCGAAGTGCCGGGCCCTGTCGTGGCAACCTATTTGCGGGCGACGGACTGTTTTGCCTTCCCCTCGCGCTGGGAGACGTTCGGCCTCGCGGTTGTGGAAGCGGCTGCCTCCGGGGTGCCGCTTGTCACAAGCAATCTCGATGTCCTTGCCGAGGTCCTCTCCCTTGAGGACGGTGCGCCCGCATCAATGATGGTGCCCAATGAGCAAGCCGATGCGTGGTCGGATGCGATCAACCGGGTGCTTGACGATCAAGCGGTGCAAAAGGACCTGTCCGAGCGCAGCGTTCGCGTTGCCCAAATGCACAGCATTGAGCGCCATGTCGACGCCATCATGGACCTGGTGGACAGCCTATGAGCGCGCAACCGTCCGTGGCGGCGTCGGTTCTCTCCTGGCTCGAGAGGCATCACGGGGACGCTCTCGATTTTTGGCTCTCCGGCAAAGACGCCCCGCTCGCGTCGGAAGGCTGGCAAGACCATGCCGATATCATCTACACGCTGCGCCTGTTGGACATGCATGATCGCATCAGCGAGGTGGCCGCACAGCGCTTCCTTGAAGCGCTCGCGCACGCGCCGCTCTACGGTCGCCCCGGGCATGGCGGGGACGGAAAGACTGTCCCGAACGCCCATCTAACGGCCTACCTGTTGGGGGCGGCCACGCTTGTCGAGAACGCCACGGGCCTGACCCGCCCTGATGCGGTGTATGACGGCTGGCAGCTCAGCGCGATCATCGATCCTGCCACTAAGCTACCCTTGTATCCGAGGCGTTGGGCGCATCATGTGTGGCGCGTCAGCCATTGGATCGGCGGTGGCCCCTCTATCCTGTGGAACCTCGCGCGCTCATCCAAGGTTGAGGGGGTCGACCTGGCCCTGGTTGATGAGGTCTTGGGCGCAGTCGAGACCAATCTCCTGGATCGCGAGACCGATCTCCTCAGGCCTTACAGATCTCCGGCGCTGCAGCGGGTGTTTCGCACCCTCTACAAGACGCGGCACGATCTGGACTTGGCCGACCTTGGCGGGGCGGTGCACGTTCTGTGGGTCTATCACGCGCTCGGCCGACCCTACCGCAACGGCCAATCGCTGCTCGACGCGTCCTGGCGTCAGCTGAGCGCGCGGCGCACCTTTATGGAAGCCCAACCCTACTGTCTGGATTTCGACATCGTTCAGTTGGTGCGAACGGCGCGGCCGGCTGAACAAGCGCATCCCAAGGACGTGCAGGCCCGGGCCCGCGCCATGGGCACCAGCATCGCGCAGTTTCTGTCGGCGATCCCATCGGGCTCCTATAGCTTGCACAAGCTGCCCGGCGCGCTGGCGACGATGCATGAAGCGGCCTTCATCACGGGCGACGAGATCGTCCCGGGCATTGGCGCGCCGCGCGTCGACATCATCCAAGAGGCGGGCTGGCTTTAGCGCGCGCGGCTTTGTTGGTGACCCCGGCTGGATTCGAACCAGCGGCCCTCAGATTAGGAATCTGATGCTCTATCCTGCTGAGCCACGGGGCCAACGCCTTGCGGCAGGCGCTGCCAGTATCGGGCAAATGTGTTTAGGTTTTCAACCGCCAGCCGGTTTTGAAGATCCACCAGATCGCCGCGATGCACAGGGCGGTGAACGCCGCGATCGCCGCCACCGATAGGCCGATCGGCACGTCGGCGGCGCCAAAGAAGCTCCAGCGGAACGCCGAGATCAAATAGACCACCGGGTTGAACAGCGAGACCGCCTGCCAGACCGGCGGGAGCATCGAGATCGAGTAGAACGAGCCGCCTAAGAACACCAGCGGCGTAATGATCAGCAAGGGCACGATCTGCAGCTGTTCGAAGTTCTGCGCCCAGATGCCGATGATGAAGCCGAACAGTGAAAACGCGAAGCAGATGATCACCAGCAGAACCGCCATCGCCACTGGGTGGGCGACCTCGAGCGGCACGAACAGCGTTGACGTTGCAAGGATGATCAGCCCGATGATCAGCGATTTCGTCGCCGCCGCGCCGACATAGCCAAGCACCACCTCGGTCACGCCCACAGGGGCCGACAGGAGCTCGTAGATCGAGCCGAGAAATTTCGGGAAGTGGATTGCAAATGAAGCGTTCGAGATGCTTTGGGTCATGACCGTTAGCATGATCAGGCCGGGCACGATGAACGAGCCATAGCTGACGCCATCGATGCGCTCTATGCTGCCGCCGATGGCGGCGCCGAACACGACGAAATAGAGCGATGTCGACAGGACCGGCGAGATGAGCGACTGCATCGCAGTGCGGAAGGCGCGGGCCATCTCAAAGGCGTAGATGGCGCGGACGGCTTGCATGTTGATCATGCCGGCTCCTCCGCGCGCATGGCCGGCGCCTCGGGACTTTCATCGTCGCCGGTGTCGCGTTCAACCAGTTCAACGAAGATCTCTTCGAGCGAAGATTGCGCGGTCTTGATGTCGCGCACTGACAGGCCCGCTTCGGACATGTCCCGCAACAGGCTCGCAATACCGGTGCGCTCGGCGCGGGTGTCGAACGCGTAGGTGACCTCCAAGCCGTTGGCGGAGAGTTCCAGCCCATAGGCCTCCAAGCTCTGAGGCACGGTTTCGAGCGGGCTTGCCAATTCCAGGCTCATCGACCGTTTGCCCATCGATTGCATGAGCGTGTCTTTGTCTTCGACCAGCAAGATGCGGCCCTTGGAGATGATCGCCACCCGGTCGGCGATGGCCTCGGCTTCCTCGATATAGTGGGTGGTGAGGATCATGGTCACGCCTTCGTCACGCAGCGCGTCGACGATGCGCCACATGTCCTTGCGCAGCTCCACATCAACGCCGGCTGTCGGCTCGTCGAGGAACAGGACCTGGGGTTCGTGCGACAGGGCCTTAGCGATCAGGACGCGGCGTTTCATGCCGCCAGACAGCGCTTTGACGACCTCGTCCTTCTTGTCCCACAGGCTGAGCGTCTTGAGGATCTCTTCGATCCGTGCCGGGTCCGGTGGCAGGCCGAAAAGGCCGCGCGAAAACCGCACCGCGTTCCACACGGTCTGGAACGGCTCGATGTTGATCTCTTGCGGGACCAGGCCAATGATCCGGCGCGTCTTGCCCGGCTGGGTCTCGATATCGTGGCCGCCGACCAGAACCCGCCCGCCCGAGGGCACCGTGATCCCGCAAATGGTTGAGATAAGCGTTGTCTTGCCCGCGCCATTGGGGCCGAGCAAGGCGAGAATCTCGCCCTTGCGGATGGTCAGATCGATGTTGCGCAGGGCGACAAAACCGCTGTCATAGGTTTTGTTCAGCCCGGCAATCTCGATCATGGCGGGTGTGTCAGCGGCGGCCGTCATGGGAGCTCCATCAGTAGAGAGGGGCATGTAGGCTGTCTGGGCGGCGATGGAAACCGTGCACCGCAAAAAAGCCCAGCCGCCCTATCCATGAACGCTACGGCCAGCCGGTCGCTTGGGCTTGGCTTTGGGATGCGCATGCCGCTAGTGTCGCACCGCTCGGGGGCTTCGAGAGTGGACACGGGGTGATGCGCCATTTTGGCGGTCTTGATGAACCGCGCTGGACGCGGCGCCGGCTTGTTCGTTGGGGCCTCGGCGCGGGCGTTTTGGCGGGTGCAGCGCTAGGGGCTGGACCTTTGCCGTTCAGAGGCGGGCCGGCACGGGCGCATGCGGCCATGAAGGGGGACAACAGTGTGTCAGACGCTTCACGCGCGTCCGCAGGGTCGGCCAACATGACTGCTTCGGCTGGTGATAGCGCTTGGCCGCAGCCGGACTGGTCGTCGCTTGAACCCGGCCCTGAAGTCGTGATCGACGGCGTTGTCGATGGCGACACGGTGGAGCTCGTGCGCGGGCCTGACGTGCGCCTGGTTGGCACGCAGGCACCCAAGCTGCCCTTGGGGCGTGCGCATGTAACCGAATGGCCGCTGGCGCAGGACGCCAAAGCCTATCTGCAAGATCTGATCGCCGCTGGCGGTCGCGATGCGCAGCTGTTTTTCGGTGGCCGCAGGACGGATCGGCACAACCGGCATCTGGCCCATATCCGGCTGGCCGATGGCACCTGGCTTCAAGGCGCCATGGTGCTCGCCGGCTTGGCGCGGGTCTACACGTTTGCCGACAACCGCTCGTTGATCGGCAATCTTCTCAGCCGCGAGCGGCTCGCCCGCGACGCGGGCCGCGGGGTTTGGGATCATCCCTATTACGCGGTGCGGGCCGCCAGGGACCATGACGCCCTGCTTGCGCTGGTGAACCATTTCGAGCTGGTCGAAGGCGTGGTCCGCTCGGCCGCCGCCCATCGGGAGCGCTGGTACCTTAATTTTGGCCGAACCTGGCGCGAGGATTTCACAATCACCATTGATCGTGCGCATGATCCGGTGTTTGAGAGCAGCGGTTTCAGTCTTGCGGCTCTTGAAGGCCATCCGGTGAGGGTGCGCGGCTGGGTCATGGAGGATGGCGGCCCGATGATCCGGGTTGATCATCCCGAGGCCATCGAACGGCTGA
Source organism: Devosiaceae bacterium MH13 (assembly GCA_019192585.1). GTDB lineage: Bacteria > Pseudomonadota > Alphaproteobacteria > Rhizobiales > MH13 > MH13. Next base: position 11,003 of record JAHCMG010000024.1, on the reverse strand, counting down.
CCGCCGCATCGACGGGCCGTTGATGCAGCGACCAGAGAGTGGATCGAGGCCAGGTGTCTTGAAGGATCGCGTTTGCCATGTGTTGAGCCGCCTTGCGGCGGTTGCTATGGCATGCCTTGTGGCCGGCTGCCTGTCGATCTCGGGCGACGAGCCGCTGGTGCCGCTCGCCGAGCCGACGCCAGAGCCGACGCCCACCGCCACCATGGCGGCCGAAGAAGCGATCGGCGCCCGCGAGCACCCGCGCATTTTGGCGGCCTTTGGCGGCGTCTACGAAGATCCTGAGCTTGAAACTCGCCTCGTCGCCATGCTGCGCCGGGTCATTGCCGCGTCCGATGAACCGTCCCGGGTCTACCGGCTGACCTTGCTCAACTCGGCTACGGTCAACGCGTTTGCGCTGCCCGGCGGCTATTTGTACGTGACCCGTGGCCTGCTAGCGCTCGCCAATGATGAAGCCGAGGTGGCGGCCGTGGTTGCCCACGAGATTGGCCATGTGACGAGCCGGCACGCCATTGCCCGCGAAGAGGAAGTGCGCACCGCCGCGCTTATCGACAGGGTGCTGACCGATGTCTTGTCCGACCCGTCTGCCGCCCAGCTGGTACAGCTGGCGAACGGTGTGTCGCTGGCCCAGTTCTCGCAGAATCAGGAGCTTGAAGCCGATCAGCTTGGCGTGCGCACCATTGGCCGGGCTGGCTACGACCCGTTCGCGGCGGCGCGCTTCCTTGACACGATGGCGGTCTATAACGCGCTCGATGCGTTGCCGGGCGATCGTGGTGGACCGAGCTTTCTATCGAGCCACCCGACGACTCCAGAGCGGGTTGAAGCGGCGACCCGGCTCGCCCGGCAGTTCGGGGCGCCAGGGATCGGCGAGACTTTCCGCGACCGGTACCTCGACGCCATCGATGGCTTGGTGTTTGGCGAACCCGCCGATGAAGGCGTGGTGCGTGGGCGCCGGTTTCTCCACTCAACCCTTCGGATCGCCTTTGAAGCGCCCGAGGGGTTCATGCTCGACAACACGCCACAGGCTGTGTTGGGCGCCCACCCAGATGGCCGGGCTTTGCGGTTTGACGCGGTTGAGCTGCGCAGCGGGCAGAGCTTGGAAGCTTATCTGAACTCCGGCTGGATCGATGGGCTCGATCGGGCGACCATCGAAACCTCAACCACCAACGGTCTTCAGGTTGCGACCGCCGATGCGGATGCGGGCGGCTGGCAGTTCAAGGTGGCCGCCATCCGGGTGCGTGATCAGGTCTACCGGTTCATCTTCGCCAGCCGGTCGGGCGGCGCGGCCTTTGATGCGCTGGCGACAAGCACGGTGGCCTCGTTCCGCCCGATGTCGGAGGCCGAAGCCAACGCGATTGAACCCTTGCGCATTGATGTTGTGACCGTGCAGTCCGGAGACAGCGTCGCGCGTCTCGCCCGGCGCATGGCCACCGGCGGTGACGCCGAAGCGCTGTTCCGCGTTCTCAACAATATCGAAGGTAGCGCACGGCTCCGCGCGGGGGACCGCGTCAAGATCGTCGTCGATTAGGGCGCGCCAGGGCGAGTTGTGTTGTCGCTCAGACGTAAGACGCTGCGCTTTGCTGATCGAGCAGGGCCGCCTTGATCTTCTCAAGTGCCCGGCTTTCGAGCTGGCGCACCCGCTCCTTGGAGATACCAAGCTTTTCGCCCAACGCTTCAAGCGTGGCGCCATCTTCTGACAGACGGCGCTCGCGGACGATCTTCAGTTCGCGCTCGTTGAGAACGGTCAGCGCGTTGGCGAGCCAATGGCTCCGCCGCTCGGCATCGATCATGCCGCCGATGGTCTCGTCCTGAAGCGGGCTGTCGTCGGCCAGAAAGTCTTGGCGGTCGGCTTTCGCGCCATCATCGCCATCGGAGATTGGCGCGTTGAGCGAGGCGTCAGCGCCTGATAGGCGCGCGTCCATGGTGGCAACATCATTGACCGAAACGCCGATGGCGCCGGCAATCTCCCGGTGCATCTCAGAGGCCGTCACGGTGCCGTCCTGCGAAATGCGGGCGCGCAGCCGCCGTAGGTTGAAGAAGAGAGCCTTCTGCGCCGAAGAGGTGCCGCCGCGGACGATGGACCAGTTGCGCAGGATAAAATCTTGGATGGAGGCGCGGATCCACCAGGTGGCGTAAGTCGAGAACCGAACCTCGCGGGCGGGCTCAAACCGGGCGGCGGCTTCCAGGAGGCCTACATGGCCTTCCTGGATGAGGTCGCTCATCGGCAAGCCAAAGTGCCGGAAACGGCTGGCGATGGCGATGACGAGCCGCATATGCGCCTGGGTCAGCTTGTGCAAAGCGTCTTGATCTTGCCGTTCCTTCCACTGAACGGCCAGCTGATGCTCTTCATCGCGCTCTAAGTAGGGCGCCTGCATCGCCTTTTTGACAAACTCACGGCGGGGTGCATTGGCATCAGGCATCGCAAACCTCCAAGCGTCACGGCGAGGCTGTGTGCCACCATGGCGGGGCCGCCGCGTGAGCATGGATTTTTTACGTTTCGTTAATGGAGCTAGATCACTTGCGGGGGTTGAAAAAAAGTCTGCCCGCTCCAGGCGATGCCAATCGAACGCAAAAAGCCCGGCTTTTGCCGGGCTTTTTGGTCTGCGTGGGTCGTAGTTTAGGCTGCGCTGCGCGCCGGCGCAAGTGCCACAAGCTCCGCAAGCGGGCCGGGGAGATCGGCGCCCAGATGGTCGCGCATATAGACGAGCAAAGCGAGCTCCGCTTCATCAAGCTGCCGGTTCTGGCCGATCCGGCGGACAAGCCAGGCGGCTTCGTCGTCGGTGACAGCGCGAGCGACCGTCATGGCGGTATCCGCCTGTGCGTTGCGCTCCTGCCACGCGCTGGGCGCGGTGTAAGCGTCGATAATGGCCTTGAGGCCGCCTGAGACCATCGAACCGAAGAAGCCGCCCGTTGAGCGCGACGTGTCCTTTGACCATTCAGTGAGCCGCAGGGCCTCGGAACGCTCCAGCGGGGTGTAGCCGACATGCTGCATCAGGTGCGCGGCGATGGCTTTGACGAACAGTTCGCGCCAGGCGCTAGCATTGTCGGCGTCGACGGTCGCGTCATGCAGGTCGAACAGAAGGTCGGCTTCGGCACGGCTGATGCCGATATCGACCTCGCCACCGGCGGCGTAAAGGTAGCGTTGCAGCAGCGCGACGTCCTGCTCGCCAATGGTTGGGGTCTCCCGCGAGGATATAAGGCTACGGATCTGATCGCCGATGAAGGCCGTCATATCCGCCGAGACGATGCGCGCCTTGTTGACCAGATCAATCAGCGCGCCCAGTTCCAGCGACGAGGCGGTGTGCCCATCGCGCGTGACCAGCGCCTTGAGATAGGCGAACTCTTCGTCGCTGAGGTAGCCCTCGGGCTCCTCTTCGTTGAGAAAGAAGTCCGCGCACATCTCAGCGAACAGGTGCGGCCAGGCCGGATCACCTTGCGGCGCCCGCTCACCGAGCGCAAACAGAAGTTCCAGTTCCTGCCGGCTGACCACGCCATCGGGGAACACTGTGCGGCGCAGCGCTAGCACATCGGCGGCGGACATGCGGCCGTCCGCGGCCAGGCTCATCAGGTTTTCTGCGGTTTTTGCGTCCATGGGTGCGTCCACACTGGCTTGATGTTTGGGCTTGATGTTTGCGTGGACAGACCATGCACGGCGCACGTTAAGAAACGCAAAAGGCCGGCCCTGTGGGAGGAGCCGGCCTTCGAAATGCTTTGAGAGAGCTGCTTAAGCGGCGGCGCTTTGGTCGCTGTCGCCTGCCTCTTCTTCGGCCGGCTTGGCGCGGCTGGGGCTCTTGGCCAGCGTTTGCTCGATCAGGCGGACCGCCTCGGTCTCGGTCATGCTGTTCACGGCTGCGATCTCGCGGGCCATGCGGTCAAGCGCGGCTTCGTAAAGCTGCCGTTCGGAGTAGGACTGCTCGGGCTGGCTTTCGGCGCGGTAGAGGTCGCGGACCACTTCAGCGATCTGGATCAGGTCGCCGGAGTTGATCTTCGCTTCATATTCCTGCGCACGGCGGGACCACATGGCGCGCTTGATGCGTGCGCGGCCCTTGATGGTTTTGAGCGACTTCTCGACGAGGCCATCTTCGGCAAGCTTGCGCATGCCCACGCTCTCAACTTTGGTGACCGGCACACGCAGGGTCATCTTGTCCTTGTCAAAGGTGATGACGAACAGTTCCAAGGTCAGGCCAGCGATTTCCTGGCTTTCAATGGCGACGATACGGCCGACGCCATGAGCCGGATACACGACTTGCTCGTTGACTTTGAAACCCTGTTTCTGCGTGGTTTTTTTTGCGGTCGCCATACGCTGACTCACTCCTGTTGGGCCAAGCGCGGGGCCGGCCGAGGTGAACTCGTGGGAAGACAGCTGATCATCAGGCTCCATTTCCTTCGCTGCTTTGAAAGCAAAGCGCGACACCCATCGCCCGCACACAAAAGCACCAGCCTACGCGGAGCCGCGAGGCTGGTCGTCTGGTGCGAAAGCTCAACAGGTCGGAGTCAGCAAAGGTAGCCGGAGCGTGCAGTCTTCGGAACGAAACGCAAATATAGTTCGAAAACGCGCAAAAATCAATCCGTTGCCCAGATAAGGTTAACGCGCCTTAACCAGATTGCCTTCAAATCAGGCTGAACGTTACGGCCATAAGCGACCGCTAGTCGCCCTCGCCAGGGTTGGCCGAGAACAGCTTTTCCTTGCCCGCTTTGCCGTCAAACTCGGCGGCGTCGGGCAGCTGGTCTTTCTTCATGGTGATGTTGGGCCATTCAGAGGCGTACTTGGTGTTCAATTCGAGCCATTTCTCAAGGCCGGGTTCGGTGTCCGGCTTGATGGCGTCAGCGGGGCATTCGGGCTCGCACACGCCGCAATCGATGCACTCGTCGGGGTGGATCACCAACATGTTCTCGCCCTCGTAGAAGCAGTCAACGGGGCAGACCTCCACGCAGTCGGTATACTTACATTTGATGCAGTTTTCCGTGACGATGTAGGTCATGCGGGGCAGGCTCCTGCGGTCTTGAAGGCACGATGTCTTGTCAATTCCGGTATACGTTTTGGCTTGTCAAGGCGGGTAAAGCGCCCCCCGCGTTTCTACGGCCCCGTCTAAAGCTGGCGTTTGAGGCGCTGTAGCTCGTCGCGCTCGTGCTTTGTCGGGCGCCTGCCGGGGCTCGGGGCGAAGCGGCTGGGCGTTACGGCCTGCTCGTCTTTCGGCGGTGGGGGCGGCGTCAGATCCTCATACAAGGTGCGCGCTTCGGGCGCCGGGCCGCGGCGAGTACCGCAGGCCAGAAGCTTGATGATTTTGACGCCCGGGGGCAGCGCGATGGTCAGCACGTCGCCCGGGCCGACGGGCGCCTTTGCCTGATGGGTCTTGGTGCCGTTGATGCGCACATGGCCCGCCTCGATGAGTTTGGCGGCGAGCGATCGGCTCTTGACGAGCCGCGAGAAGAACAGCCAGCGGTCGAGCCGCAGCTTCTGCGCTGGCTCTTGGGCTGATGTCGGGCCCGGTGTCGGGGATCCGGCGGCGGCTGGTTCAGCCATCGCCATCCTTCTTGTCGAGCAAGCCAGCGAGCGCAGCGAATGGCGAATCGGGGTCCGGCCCGCGCTCTTTTTTGGGTGGCGAGGCGGTGTAGTCGCGCGGCTGCGTTTTGCCGCCGCCACGTTTGTCGCCCTTTCGGCCTTTGCGATGGTCGGGCCGGCCGCCTTTGGCTTTGCCATCGCTGTCACGCGGGCCTTTGCCGCCATCGCGGCCTTTGCCTTGGCGCGCTGCTGGCCTTGCGCCGCCGGGCCGGCCTTGCTGGCGCTGGCGATTGCCGGCGCCGCCGGGGCGCCACAGCTCGATCACCTGTTCGGTGGGCACCTCTTCGGCCTCAGCGGCATCAGGCGCCGGAGCGGCCTCTTCGAGTGTTTCCGCAGCGTTCTCGGTTGCAGGTTCTGGCGTGGGCTCGGGTGCAGGTTGAGGCTCAGGCTGGGGTTCGGCTTCAGTTTCTGGCTGCGCGGTGGCCTCAGGTGATGGCTCAGCGGGCGCGGTGTCTGATGCGTCCGCCGCTGCGGGCTTTTCCTGCGCTGCTGGCGCAGCGTCTGGCGCCTGCGGCTCAATCGGCACGGTCCGGCGCTCGACCCGGTAGCCCAGCGATTTGAGCACGGCGGCAAAGTCCTCGCCCGCGCTGCCGAGGAGCGACGTCATCTCCACGGTGACGGTGAACGCGTTGCCCTCGGCCGCGCCCTCTGGCGCGTCGCCCGGCGTCACGCCGGGTTTGAAGGCGATGAGCGGGCGGATCAGGTCCGCGAGGCGCTCGAGAATGTCGAAGCGCACGGCGCGGGGGCCGCAGACACGGAACCCGCAAATGGGAAACAGCGCCGCATCAAATGTCGGATCAACCGGAATGGAGGTGCGACCCGACGCGTTAAGCTGCGGCAGCTCGCGCAGACCCGGTGCGTCGGGGCCCGCTTTGGCAAGCGCCCACAGGGTCGCGAGCAGGCTCACCGGCGCCGGCTTGAGAAGGTGCGGCACAAACAGCGTGTAGGCGCCGAAGCGGACGCCATGTTTGCGCAAGGTCGCGCGCGCGTCCTGGTCGAGCGCTTTGACATCATCGGCGACGTCGCGCCGGTCGATATGGCCGAACCCTTCGGCGATGCGGAAGCCCAGGCCGCGGGCCATGCCGTCCAGCCCTTCGCCCTCGCGCAGGGCCAGCAGGCTGCCAAGGAGTGTGCTGATCTGGCCGGTCAGCCATTTTTCGATCCGCTCGGCGACCATGTCTCGGGCGCCGCCGGTGAGCTGTTCATCGGCGAGCAGCAACACTTTGGGTTTAAGAATGTCGTCCGACGCGCTGAGCTTGGCGACAACTTCGCCGGTCCAGCGAATGGCGGCATCGGCGTCGAGCACAAAGGCGCCGTCATCGGCCAGCGCCACCTTTTCGGCACGCCGCTGAATTTCCGCTGCCAGCGCCTTTTGGGCTGCGGCACGCACGGCTTTGCCGTCGAGATCGTCTGCCGTGCTGTCCGGTGTGAACCGAAAGCCCGCGAGCCAGCCGATATGCTGGCCCTCGACCTGAACGTCCCCGTTGGGGGCGATATTGGCATCCAAGGTCACATTCTCCCGCAAACGCCGCATCAGCACAGATGTGCGGCGGTCAACAAAGCGTTGTGTCAGTTTCTCATGAAGCGCATCTGACAACCGGTCCTCTAGCGCGCGCGTGCGCTCCTGCCAATGCAGTGGGTCTTTGAGCCACGCATTGCGGTTGGCAACAAAGGTCCAGGTGCGCACATGGGCGATGCGCGCCGACAGGGCGTCGATGTCGCCATCGATCCTGTCGGTGTTCTTCAATTGGCTGGCGAGCCAGTCTTCGGGCACCGTCCCGTGGTCGGACAGATGGGCGAACAGTTCGCCGACGATCTCGACATGTTGGGCCGGCGCGATCTTGCGATAGTCGGGCAGCTGGCAGGCGTCCCACAAAAGCAGCATGCGCTCTTCGCTGTTGGCCCGTTCGCGCATCGACCGGTTACGCAGCACCGCATCGAGCGTGTCGGCATCTTCCTGCGGCAGGGCGCGGGTCAGAAGCGGGTGGTTGGGAATGTCGTCGAGCGACGCGCGCAGCGCTTCGATCGAGCGAAAGTCAAGGTTGGCGTTGCGCCATTGCAGACGTTTGACCGGCTCGAAAGCGTGGGTCTCGAGCTTCTCGACCAGGAAATCGTCAAGCGGTTCCGTGCGCCCCGTGACCCCGAACGTCCCATCGCGGGTGTGGCGGCCGGCGCGGCCTGAAATCTGGCCCATCTCGGCGGCGGTCAGTTCGCGATAGTCGAACCCATCGAACTTGTGCCGGCCGGCGAACGCGACATGGTCGACATCGAGGTTGAGGCCCATGCCGATCGCGTCGGTGGCAACGAGGAAATCCACGTCGCCGTTCTGGTAGAGCTCCACCTGAGCGTTGCGGGTGCGCGGGCTGAGCGCGCCGAGCACCACTGCCGCGCCACCGCGCTGGCGGCGGATCAGTTCGGCGATCGAGTAGACGTCGTTGGCCGAGAACGCGACCACCGCCGTCCGCCTTGGCTGGCGGGTGATCTTTTTAGACCCCGCATAAGTGATCAGCGACATGCGCGGGCGTTGTTCGATGGTGATGCCGGGCAGCAGCTGGGTGAGGAGGCCGCGCATCGTGCCGGCGCCCAGAAGCAAGGTCTCAAGCTTGCCGCGCACATTGAGAATGCGGTCGGTGAAGACATGTCCGCGCTCAAGGTTGGCGGCCATCTGCACTTCGTCGACGCAGACGAAATCGACATCGAGGTCGCGCGGCATGGCTTCGACCGTCGAGACCCAGTAGCGCGGCGCCAGGGGCACGATCTTCTCTTCGCCGGTGATCAGCGCGACATGCTCATGGCCGGCGCGGTCGCACAGCTTGCGGTAGACCTCGCGCGCCAAAAGGCGCAGCGGCAGGCCGATGACGCCGGTTTCGTGGGTCATCATCCGTTCGATGGCGCGGTAGGTCTTGCCGGTGTTTGTCGGGCCCAAAATGGCGGTGACACCGGCACCGGGCGCCTGAGAGCGAGGGCGGTAAGGCATAGAAACGTAAGTGGGTGGTGACGCTAGGCGCTGGCGCTCGGGGTTGGCGGCCGCGCGGGTCGCTTTGGCATAGTTTGCCTTTTAGCCCAACGATCAAGGCATAGCAAAGGCAGCGCGTGTGCCCTCAGGCCTTTTCGTCGAGCACCCGGTAGAGCGAGACCTCGACCACTGAACCGTCTTCGAGCGTCGCGGGAATGGCGATGCGTTGGTACGCTTCGCCCTCAAAGGCGTCGAGCCTGTCCCAATGGTCGGGCAGGTCGGCAGACTCGAAAATGAACGCTTCCACCGCCTCGCCCTGGGGGTCGGGGATGAAGCCGGGATAGCCGATCCAGGCGCCCCATCCGGCTTGGACCAGCCGGCCGCGCACGGTGCCCGTCGTCCACGAGCCGGTGAGCCCATCAAGCTGATGGGCGTTCTCGCGGCCCGGGGCGAGGCTGCCATAGGTGGCGAGCCGATGCAGCGCGGTGCGGGCGGGTTCAGTCATGGCCAGCGATGTGCTGGATTTAGCGGCTCAGCGCAAGGCGCAGACCAGCGAGGAAGAACAGCGACCCCAAAGCGCCATCGATCCAGCGCCGGGCGCGAGCATATCCCCGGCGCAGTGGCGGCGAGGACAGGACCATCGCGTAGGCGCCGTGGCCGACAAAGCTGTTGAACAAGGCGCCGAAGATGAACAGGGCGATCACGGATGCTGGGGCATCGCCGATGCCGCCAACGGCGGCAATTGCGAGCCAGAAGCCGATCGCTTTCGGGTTCGAGACCTGCAGGATGAAGCCGGTAAGCGCTGTGCGCACGGGCCGCTGCACGGCGCCGCTGGGTGCCGGCAGTGGCGGGTTGCGCCACGCCGTTTTCAGCGATTTGTAGGCAAGCCAGAACAGGTAGGCCGCGCCCACCCAGCGCAGCACCGTCATGGCGTGCGCCCAATCACTGAGAAGGGCGGTGATGCCCATGACTGTGGCGGATGCGAGGATAACCGAGCCGCAGGCAATGCCGAAGGCCGTGACAACGGAAGCGCTGCGGCCATGCTGCGTCGCGACGCCCAGGATGAGCATCACGCTTGGCCCCGGCGAAATGACGCCCATCCACTGGATCGACCAAGCAAGGAACAGGGCGGGAAGATAGTCAGTCCACATGGTGCGATCCTTCAAATAAAAAGATCACACTGCGCTTCGGGTGGTCAGCCGTCCACCCGTTTTCGAACCGGCGGCTGATTTGCGGCGGGTTTATTGCGCGGCGAATTCCAGCGCCTGGATGGACAAGGTGCCGAAGTCCAAACCCAGCTCGAAACGAACGGGGGCCACAAGGGCGCCGTCGCCCACTTGGGTCAGCCAAACGAAGATGTTGGGGTTGGCGGCAAGCTCTTGGTTGACGCGGCGGTTCGAGCGGTGCCCCGCGATGGGCCGGTAGCGTAGGCGGCACACCGCGGCCTGGCCGTTGCCAAACTGGGTTTGCTCCATGCGCACGAAGCTCAGCGCCAGATCATAACGCTGGCGGCCGTCAAACAGCGGAATGGTGCGGTCACAAGCGGCGGGGCCCATAGCGGATTCTGCATTGGGCACGGGCATAAGAAGCGCCGAGACCGGGTCGACCACGTCGCGCCGGTGCTGGTCGCGCACCGCAACGCGCTGCGGGTGCTCGTTCAGAGGCGGTTCGGCGCTCAGTTCGCGAATGTCACCGCCGCGCAGGCGCATGCGCACCACGTTGGTGAGGTCTGCCTCGGAGGCTGAGAGATCGTAGCTGGCGGGCACGATGCCGCGCTGCTGGAAGGTGCCGCGCGCGACCGCTTCGCCCTGGCCGCGGCTGACAAGCCGGCCCGCGGCGCTGGTGCGCGCCTGCAAACTCGCGGTGTAGCGGTTGCCTTCCATGTTCACCGACAAAACGCCGGTACCGATGCGAATGCCGGCAAGCCGTGCCGCGTAGCTGACCCGCAGGCGCGAGGCCGCGGCGTGGGCTGGCGTTGGCCCGGTCAGCGTTGGCAGTTGCGCAGTGCGGTCGAGCCCCGTGGTCGAGCCCATGAACGTGACCGCGCCAATGGCCAGCGCCGCGATGGTTTTGCCGAATGGGATGGTGATCGAGGTGGCGAACGTCTTGCGGTCCACGGGCGTCTTCCTTTCGCGCTCCCCGCAACGGGGAAGCCTAGAGTGCGTGCCAAGGCTAGGGCAAAGCCGTTATCGCCTCGTTAACCATGATCGCACGACGAGGACCGCCCCCCCAACGCGCGCCATAGCTGCATGCACCAAATCAACGCCCCCACATGGTGTGGCGTGCCGAGCCAATGTGGCATTTTGGTGCCCGAAACGCGGGGGTTTCCGCCGATCGCTGCTTGACGAATGCGGGCGGTGGTGCCTATACGACCGCTCGATTTCCAACATCGAACACTCTGCCGGTTGCGCGGCGTGCATGCCCAAGGGCGTCGCCAGCGCTTGTCGTGTTGCAGATGCCCGGTATTTGGCGTTGGGTTTCCTTCGG
>JAHCMG010000230.1 GCA_019192585.1 Devosiaceae bacterium MH13 | reverse complement strand
GGCTTTTGTACGCCATGCGGCAACTGAAGCTCGACCCCAATCAAAGCTTCAAAAAGTCCGCCCGCGTCGTCGGCGACGTGATCGGTAAGTACCACCCGCACGGCGACCAGTCCGTCTATGACGCGCTGGTGCGGCTGGCGCAGGATTTCGCGGTTCGCTACCCGCTGGTCGAAGGCCAGGGCAATTTCGGCAACATAGACGGCGATAGCGCCGCGGCGATGCGATACACTGAGGCGCGGATGACCGATGTCGCCACGCGCCTGCTTGAAGGCATCGATGAAAACGCGGTCGACTTCCGTGAAACCTATGACGGCTCGGAGACCGAGCCGGTTGTTCTGCCCTCCAACTTCCCGCACCTTTTGGCCAACGGCGCGACGGGCATCGCGGTGGGCATGGCGACCTCGATCCCGCCGCACAATGTTGCCGAATTGTGCGACGCCTCGCTGGCTCTGATCGACAATCGCAAGACGCCCACAGACGAGCTGATCAAGCTTGTGCCGGGGCCGGACTTCCCCACGGGCGGCATTCTCGTCGATGACGAGGCCAGCCGCATGCAGGCTTATGAGACCGGCCGGGGCGGCTTCCGGGTCCGGGCCCGTTGGGAGCAGGAAGATCAAGGTCGCGGCACCTGGGTCATCGTGGTCACTGAAATCCCCTACGGCGTTGTCAAAAGCCGGCTGGTGGAGCGCATCGCGGACCTTCTGCTCGCCAAGAAGCTGCCGCTTCTGGCCGATGTGCGCGATGAGAGCGCCGAAGACATGCGGCTGGTGCTTGAGCCTAAGAACCGCAATGTCGACCCCGAGCTGATGATGGAATCGCTGTTCCGGCTCACCGAGCTCGAGGCGCGTATTTCGCTCAACATGAACGTCCTCGATGCGTCCCAGACACCTAGGGTGATGGGCCTTCGTGAGGTGCTGCTCGCCTGGCTTGACCACCGCCGTGAGGTGCTGGTCCGACGCTCGAACTACCGGCTCGGTAAGATCGCTGCCCGGCTCGAGCTCCTGGGCGGGTACATCATCGCCTACCTCAACCTTGATGAGGTGATCCGGATCATCCGTTACGAGGATGAGCCGAAGGAAGAGCTAATCAAAGCGTTCGATCTGACCGAGACCCAGGCCGACGCCATCCTCAATATGCGCCTCAAGGCGCTGCGTAAGCTCGAAGAGATGGAGATCCGCAAGGAGCAGGAGGCCCTGATCGAGGAGCAGGCGGGCTTGGAAGCTCTGGTCGGCTCCACGGCCCGGCAGTGGACGCGGATTGGCAAAGATATCAAAGCTTTACGCAAGGCTTATGATTCAAATTCTGAGCTCGGCAAGCGCCGCACCACCTTTGCATCGGCACCTGAGCGGGACCTGTCTGAGATCGACGCGGCCATGGTCGAGCGCGAGCCGATCACAATCGTCCTGTCCGAAAAGGGCTGGGTGCGGGCGCTGAAGGGCCACAATGCGGACCTCTCGCGGCTCGACTTCAAACAAGGCGACCGGCTGAAGCTGACGCTCGAAGCGATGACAACCGATAAGCTCGTTGCGCTGTCGACCGGCGGCAAGGCGTTCACGCTCGGGGCGGACAAATTGCCCGGCGGGCGCGGCCACGGCGATCCCCTCCGGATCATGGTGGACCTAGAGGCGGGCCACGACATCGTCGCGCTGTTCGTTCACGATGCGGATCGGAATCTTTTGTTGGTCAACGGTGCGGGCTACGGCTTCATCGCGCCGGAGAAGGACATCGTCGCCAACACCCGCAAGGGCAAGCAGGTGATGAACCTTAAAGGGCCCGAAGAGCTGAAGCTTGCTGTGCCTGTGCACGGCGACACCGTCGCGCTGGTCGGCGACAACCGCAAACTGTTGATATTCTCGCTGGCGCAGGTGCCAACCATGGCTCGCGGCAAGGGCGTGCGGTTGCAAAAGTACCGCGATGGCGCGGTAAGCGACGTGACCACGTTCAGCGCCGAGGATGGGCTGACCTGGACCGACAGCGCCGGGCGCCAGCACAACCGCTCGCTCGATGATCTGGGCGACTGGCGTGGTGATCGCGCCCAAGCAGGGCGCATGGCACCGCAAGGTTTCCCGCGCAACAACCGCTTCACCGGTTGAATGGGCGGGCAAATCCGTGACTCATGGCGCGCCAGATGACGAGCAGTTAGCCCGCTTCCGCCGGGTTTTGGAGGCCTCTTGGAGCCTTCAGTCCAGCAGCCGCTGGACGGCTGACAACCCAGCTCTCGGTCAGTGCGGCGTCACCGCACTGGTCGCCAATGATGTGCTGGGCGGGGAGATCGCCAAAACCCGCCTGACCCTGCCGGGCCTCGGCGAGATTTGGCATTTCTACAACGTGATTGGTGGCGTGCGGATCGACTTCACCGAAAGCCAGTTTGATGCGCCCATCAGCTATGACGATGTTGCCAGCGATCGCGACGATGCGTTCGGCGATACCAATGCCGACCAGTACGGCTACCTTAAGGGCGCTGTAGACGCCGCCTTGCGCTAGCAAGTCTTTGCAACCGTGCGTTGGTTTTCATCGCGGAAGTTGATGTAGCGTCTAACAAATAATCTGCCGTGCTTATCCCCCAATACTCGACTGTGAAAAGATCGACGCAGCAGCGGATATCAACAGCCTCTACGGGACTGCTTTGGCCGCAAAAGCCGCTACTTTTGCCCTTTGCGCGTTAACTTGCTACGGTACCGTCACACCGCGCGGTGTTACCAAGCCAAAAAAGTAAAAAACGTGCGCAGCCGGCAATGTGCCAGGCGTGCTGCCGAAGTGTGAGGATGTATGCCCATAAAGCCGCCCGTTACCGACCTTCCCATTCGCGTTGCCAAATCCGGTTTCTACCGGGGGTTCACCAAAGACGTGACCATCACCGCGAAAATCCTAGTCGGGGCACTCATCTTGTGGGCCATCGCCTTCCCAGCGCAGGCAAGCTCGGTACTGGGCGCGCTCAATTCCATCATCCTGGCGTCCTTCAACTACTGGTACATCTATGTGGTCGCCTTCTTCCTGCTGCTTTGCTTTGCGCTGGCGCTGTGGCCTACGGCCGGCAAGCTGAAGCTGGGAACGGAAGAGGACGAGCCTGAGTTCTCGAACTTCTCTTGGTTCTCGATGATGTTCGGCGCCGGCATCGGCATCGGCATGCTGACCTTCGCGACCGCGGAGCCGATGTACCATTTCGCCAGCAACCCGGCGACGATCCAAGGGAGCACAGAGGGAAGCACGGCTGGCAATGTGCGCGACGCTTACATCTGGTCCTTCACCCACTGGGGCTTAGCAGCGTGGGCCTGCTACGCCGTCGTCGGCCTTGCACTCGCCTACTTCTCGTACCGCCGCAGCCTGCCGCTCACCATTCGTTCGGCGTTGACGCCCATCTTCGGCGAGCGACTTTCTGGCCCCGTTGGCCATGTGGTGGACATTGTTGCGGTGGTCGCCACCGTTCTTGGCGTCGCGCAGACACTTGGCTTTGGCGTTGAACAGTTCATCTCAGGGCTATCGCGCATCGGTTTCGGCGACTGGCTGTACACCGTTGGCGCTGATGGCGAGCGCACCTCGTCTACTATGGGCATCATCTTCGCGCTGCTCATCATCATGGGCGCATCGACGCTTTCCGCGCTGTCGGGCGTAGGCAAAGGCATCAAGTGGCTATCGAACCTCAATATGGGTCTCAGCTTCTTCATGCTCGCCTTCTTCTTGTTGTTCGGTTCAACCTTCTTCGGCATCCAGACGCTGGTTGTCGGCATCTTCGACTATCTGGTCTCCATCCCCCAGAACTTCCTCACGGTCTGGGTGGCCGATGGCACCGAAACGGGTGACGCGCTGGCCGGCTGGCAGGGCGGTTGGAGCATCTTCTACTGGGCCTGGTGGATCGCGTTTGCGCCGTTCGTAGGCGTGTTCTTGGCGCGCATCTCCAAAGGGCGCACCATCCGCGAATATGTGCTCGGTGCGCTGATCATCCCGGCGCTGATGTGCTTTGTCTGGTTCGCGCTCGTGGGCGGCACCGCGATCGACCTTGAACTGACCGGCGTCGCCGAGGGGGCAATCGCCGGTGCAGGCCAGGCCGATCAGCTGTTCGCTATGCTCGCCGTGATGCTCAGCGATGGCCTCGCCTATGCGATGTCTGTCGTGGTTGTGGTGCTGCTGCTCACGTACTTGGTGACGTCAGCGGACAGCGCGGTGTTGATCATCAACACCATCAACGCGGCCGGTGACGAAGGCCCCAAAGCGCGGCCTCACATCCTGTTCTGGGGTGCGGCGCTTGCCCTTGTGGTTGGCGGTCTCATCATCGCAGGCGGCCTCGGCGCGATCCAAACGGCCATGGTCATTGGCGCTCTGCCGTTCAGCTTGGTCATGGTGCTGATGGGCCTCTCGCTCATTCGCGCCATCTACCGCGACGGGCAGCGCGAGAAGCATGGTCTGCCGACCACGTTTATCGACGATGAGGAGCCCAGCGCATCGGATATCGCTGGCGTTGGCGGCCAGGCGCCTGCGGAGTAGGCGCGCCGTCTCACCAAACGACAAGGGCCCCGGCCGGCGTTCCGCTGCGCCGGGGTGTCTTCCGCTCTAGTGCATCCCCGTTTGCAGGCCCCGCAACAGCCAGCGCTGGAGCGCAAGCAGCAAGAGCACCGGCGGAAGCATCGCCATCAGGACAAGCATAAGGCCGGCGCGGCTGTTCACGTTCACCGCCGTCATGCCGCGCACCAGCGTGTCATGTTCGAGGCTCGTCGTGGTCACCATGATCGGCCAGACATATTGGTTCCAGCCCAAAACAAAGAGGATCAGAAACAGCGCCAGCACCATCGGCATCGACAGCGGCAAAACGATATCGACCAGGCAGCGCAGCGGGCCCGCGCCATCAAGCCGCGCGGCGTCGAACAGCTCCTGGGGCACTTTGCCCAGATGCAGGCGAAACAGAAGCGTGCCGAGCCCGCTGGCCACAACCGGCAAGATCATGCCGGCATAGCTGTTGAGAAGGCCCAGCGTGTCGACGACGGCGAATGTCGGCAGGATGCGGCTCTCGATCGGGTAGAACAGGCTCAAAAGGATCGCGCCGAAGATCAGGTCGCGTCCGGGAACCCGAAATGCCAACAGTGCGTAAGCCGCCAACAGAGAGATCACGGTTTTCACAGCCGCGATACCGATGGCCAGGATCAGCGAGTTGATCAGCATCGCACGCGCTGGCTGGAGGTTGGCGAAGATGTCGCCCGACCATAGGGCGGCAAACAGGCTGGCCAACTCGTCCCACGTTGCGCCAGCAACCAGCTGCCACACGAGCATCAGCACCGGGCCAGCCATTGCGGCCGCGCCAAGGGTCAAGATTACGTGGTCGAGGATGCGGTCTTTGCGCACGGTCAGAGCAACAGGCGTTGGAGCGACGGGGAGGGCTGGAGCGATCCAGCGGCCCTACCGCGCCAGGCGCCACCCAGCTGCGGTGAGATGCTCTTGCGGCTGGAAGCGGGCCTTGTAGTCCATCTTCGATGAG
>JAHCMG010000229.1 GCA_019192585.1 Devosiaceae bacterium MH13 | reverse complement strand
ATTTGCACGAAGCTGGGATGCACGGTCTCGATCGCAACATCTGTCTCGCGCTGGACTGGTATGCTGCTGGCGAAGCGCTTGGGAATGATGATCTCGCGGACCACGCAAACGGCTTACGCGCTGCGTCGCCCGAGTGTTGAGCGCGGGATTGCCTGACGCAAGCCCAGTCATACGGGTTGGGTCGCACTCATTCCGCACCCGGTGTTCGCCAGAACCCGGAGACCCGCAAAGCTTCGCCGTCCCAACCCGCTGCAATCGCGGCGTGCCGTACGGCATTTGCCTGGCTACGTTCGCCGGCGAACCACAGCTGGGCGCCACTGTGCTCACGCAAAGCCCAGATTGTGGCCGCGCCAAGCGCTTCACCGCGTGACCGGCTGAGCCATCGAAGGTTGACCCCTGTGGGAGACAGGATTGGGTAGTGCGTGGTTTCAGCGTCTTCAGCTTCCAAAAGAACGGTGCCGGTCGCATGGTCGGGTAGGTTTTCCAGGAGCCGTGCGGCCGCTGGGAAGCCTGTTTCATCCGCAGCGAGAAGAACATGATTCGCCTGCATCAATCCGCCACCCGACGGCCCGACGACGCCAACGACGGAGCGGCTTTGATCCCCAGCCATTATAGCGTTCGCCCACTCGGTCGTTCGACCGCCTTCATGGATGAAGACATCGAATGCCATCAAGCCGCTTTCATGATCCACCCACCGCGCCGTGTAGACGGGCCGGTGTGGCGCGTCGGAGCCCTCCGCCCATTTGATTGAGTCATTTGTAGTGACCGTAGGCCAGGCGGTCTCTCCTGACGCGTTCGGGAGAACCAGCCTGAAGTGGATGGCACTTTCGCCAAAGCGCGAGAAGTCTGCCGCCTCTACGGTAACGCGAAAAAAGACTGGGCCGAGCCGTTCGACCTTACGGACGCGGGCAAAGGTAAAGTTCGTAGGGAGTGGCCGTGTGGTTTCAGGCGCGCGCCAGCGCAGGCGGTCGGCTTTGTGCATGCGTTCTTTCAAATCCGCGGAAGGGATCTCGATGGGCGTCTTGAACCCGTAAGGTGGTCAGTCGGTGTGTAAGTACTCGTTCTGACATAAGTTGCGTTTCGTTTGCAACTTTATCATGCTACCGCTTATGCAGGCTGGTATTCCCGGCTGACAGGTCATGCGAAGTCGACGAGGAATGCACTATCATGAGCCATGAAGCCGGTTGCACGCGCCAACCCATGGACGGTGACTGCTACGTCAGCGACTTGCAGCTTACAGCCGATGAGGAGATGGTTCTGCGCATAGCGCGCATTTTCTTTCATAGCTTCACGCAGCCGGCGTCGCAGGCTTGGGTCCCTGCATTTGCCCAGGCAGAAGAGACGTTCGGATCTGATCAGGGGCTGATCATTGCCGGACGAACCCTTAACACCCTCAAGGCAATCCGTCGGCTTCGACGCTCGCTGTTTATGTTCAATTCGCCAAGCTGTCCCGGCTGCTCGCGGATCGCTACCGAGCAAGAGCGCCGCATGATGATCGCGCTTGCACTGGTTCGGCTTGGTGATCTTGAGCGCGCCGAGGCTGAGCTGGTCTTGTTGTGCGAAAGCCAGTCCGTTCGCCCAGCACTTGACGCAGTCGTCACTTTGTCGACCGCATTGCATCCACCGGTCACCCGGCAATCAACGTTCGCCCACCCAGCGCACAGCGTTCTGCAGTGAGCTGCAATCATCCCCACTACGCACTTCTGCTAGATTGCAGTGGATCGCGCGTTCGGCAATATAAGTTGCAAGTGGATTGCAACTTTAGAGTCGTTCTAGTTTAGCGACGCCAAACACCATCCCTTGCACACACATTTGACAAGGGTCGGCACGCATTGGGTCACCCTTAGCAGGGGAATTGACCATGACTTTCACCATCAAGGCTTCAAAGCTGTTGCTCGCAACAAGCGCGCTTGCAGTCCTCGCATCCGGCGCCACAGCTATGGATGCCACACCATCAGCTGTGCTCGATACCTATGCCGATATCGCCCACGCCGGGTACGAAGACTCGCTGATCACAGCGCAGGCACTTGACGCCGCCATCGCAGCGCTGGTGGCCCAACCTTCTGACGCAACTCTCAACGCTGCTAAAGCAGCCTGGATCGCTGCGCGCGCACCTTATCAGCAGACCGAGGTCTACCGGTTCGGCAATGCGATCGTAGACGACTGGGAAGGTCGCGTGAACGCTTGGCCGCTTGATGAGGGCCTGATCGACTATGTTGACGCGTCCTACGGTATCGAGAGCGATGAGAACGATCTGTTCACCGCCAATGTCATTGCAAATGAAAGCTTGATGATCAACGGCGCCGAAGTGATTGCGGCGTCGATCACGCCAGAGTTTCTCTCTGGCACCCTGCATGAAGCCGGCGAAGTGGAAGCCAATGTCGCCACCGGCTACCATGCCATCGAGTTCCTTTTGTGGGGCCAGGACCTCAACGGCACGGGTCCGGGCGCCGGCAGCCGCCCTTATACGGATTTCGACACCGCCAACTGCACCGGCGGCAACTGCGAACGGCGAGCCGAGTTTCTTGTTGCGCTTTCTGAACTTCTTATCGCGGACCTCGAAGAAATGGTCGGCAACTGGGAAGATGATGGCGCGGCGCGCATGGAGCTGATGGCCGACGAAGGCGCAGGCCTGACGGCGATCCTCACCGGTATGGGGTCGCTGTCCTACGGCGAGCTCGCAGGCGAGCGGATGAAGTTGGGTCTCCTGCTTAACGATCCCGAGGAGGAGCATGATTGCTTCGCCGACAACACGCACAACTCGCACTATTTCGACCAGATCGGCATCCGCAACGTCTACACGGGCACCTACCGCCGCGTGAACGGCTCCGTCGTATCCGGACCGTCGATGGCAGACCTCGTCACCGCGGCGGACCCCGCGCTTAACTCTGAGGTGATGGGCAAGCTCGACGCGACGGTCACGGCGATGGCCATCATGCGCGCACGTGCCGAAAGCATTGAGGCCTATGACCAGATGATTGGAGAGGGTAACGAAGCGGGCAACGCCGTGGTGCAGGCCGCCATCGACGGGTTGGTCGATCAGACCCGCTCAATCGAACGTGTCGTCGCGCTTCTGGACCTCGATGCGATCGAGTTTGAAGGTTCCGATAGCCTCGACAACCCGACAGCCGTTTTCCAGTAGGCGATGGCTATCAACGTTCACACAAAATGGCTTGGGGCGGGTGCTTTTGGCACCTGCCTCATCGTCTTAATGGCCTTGAGCGTCAGCGCAAGCGGGGTTTACAGCAACGAAGACGGCCCGCTCCCGCACCGCACCGATCTGACGCTGGAAGACCGGATCCGCGTTGCGGCTGTCCTTGAGCCGCCAGACGACTACACCGTCGCTCAGTCGTTCGAAGCCATGTCCGGAGGCGCTGGGACGTTTACCGGCACGCCCGACGGCAACGCGTTCTCTCGCTTCTTGCAAAACATCACCTTCGAACAGCAATCCGACTTTCACGTCGGAGACTCGCTGTTCACCAAGCTTTGGGTCTCCTCGCCCTCATCGACGCAAGCGTCCGACGGCTTGGGGCCTCTGTTCAATGCGCGCTCGTGCCAAAGCTGCCACCTGAAGGACGGCCGTGGGCACCCGCCGGTGGACATGAACGACAGCGCCATCTCGATGTTCCTGCGCCTGTCGGTGCCGCCACGCACCGAGGCCGAGTTTGCCGCGCTCGAAAGCCGGGCAATGCTTCGCATCCCCGAGCCGACCTATGGCGGCCAGTTCCAAGACCTTGCGGTCCCGGGCCTTCAGGCCGAGGGCCGGATGGTCATCGAGTACACCGAAGAAGAGGTGGTGCTCGCCGATGGCGAAGTGGTGAGCTTGCGCCGGCCAACCTACTCGGTTGCGGACCTCGGGTTTGGCCCGATGGACCCCGATGTGATGCTCTCGCCGCGTGTCGCCCCGCCCATGATCGGCCTTGGGCTTATCGAAGCGATCCATCCCGGCGACATCTTTGCCCATGCCGACCCCGATGATGCAGATGGCGACGGCATCTCAGGGCGCCCCAGTTGGGTGATGAGCGATGCAACCGGCGAGCTGGCGCTCGGCCTCTTCGGATGGAAGGGGTCGAACCCCACTGTTCGTCAGCAATCAGCAGGCGCGTTCCTGGGCGACATCGGCATTTCAACGCCCGATGCCGCCAATCCTTACGGCGATTGCACCGAGAACCAGGACGCCTGTCTCGCCATGACCTCCGGCGTCCAAGAGCGGCTGGGCGACACCGAAGCGCCGGACCCTGTCCTCGATCTCGTCACCTTCTACGCGTCCAACCTCGCCGTCCCGATGCGCCGCGATGTGGAGGATCCCATTGTCCTGCGCGGGAAGCAACTTTTCCACGGCGTCGGATGCGCCAGTTGCCACACACCGAGCTATGTCACGAGCCGTAACGCTGCCACTGAGGCGCACCAGTTCCAGCTGATCTGGCCCTACTCCGATTTCCTCCTCCACGACATGGGCGAAGGCCTCGCTGATAACCGGCCGGTGGGTGATGCATCCGGCACCGAATGGAAGACGCCGCCGCTGTGGGGCATCGGGCTGACTGAGACCGTAAACGGTCACACCCAGTTCCTGCACGATGGCCGTGCGCGATCTCTGCTGGAAGCCGTGCTTTGGCATGGCGGGGAAGCGCAGAATGCGCGGGATGCGGTCGTTGCCATGCAGACCGAAGATCGGGACGCCCTGATCCGTTTTCTCGAAAGCCTTTGATGCGTCGCTTGCTGCTTACCCTCTGGGTTGCTCTTATGCCCACAGCCGCCGGTGCCCAGACCGATCTTGGCGCGATCACACGCGGTATGATCGAAGGACACATCCTGCCTGCGTATGCAACGCTCGTGGGCGTGGCCGATCAGCAGGTGAACACCACCGACGCCCTCTGCAACACACCGTCGGAGGCCACGCTGGCCGCAACGCAGGCCTCTTTCGTTGACCTGGTCGAAGCCTGGTCAGCCGTGGAGTTCATTCGCTTTGGCCCCGCCCGAACCGACAATCGCTATGAGCGCTTGTTCTTCTGGCCGGATCGCAACGGGCGCGGTCTCAACCAGGTGCAGGGCGTTATCGCCTCAGAAGATGAGACGGTCACGACAGCCGAGAGCTTGCAGGGCAAGAGCGTTGCACTGCAGGGTTTGTTGGCACTCGACTATGTTCTGTTTGGGACTGGCTTTGAGACCCTGGCAGACGGCAACGCGCACCGCTGCGCTTACGCGCAGGCCATCGCGGGTGCCATCGCTGATACGAGCTCCGATCTGTTCGAAGACTGGATGGGCGAGGATGGTTACGCCACGCTGATGCTCAACCCGGGTCCAGAAAACGCGCTGTACCGCGATGCGGGCGAAGCGCTGCAAGAGCTGCTGCGTTCCATGGCCGAGCAGCTGCAAATCGTGCACGACGCGAAGCTGGTTCGCGTGGTGGGAGATAGCTCCAGTGAGGCCCGCTTCAAACGTGCGCCGTTTTGGCGGTCTGAACAAAGCCTGCCGTCCATTATCGCGAACGCGGAAGCCATGCTGAGCCTGAACGAGGCGGGAGGGTTCGCGACGCTTCTCCCCGAACAAT
>JAHCMG010000228.1 GCA_019192585.1 Devosiaceae bacterium MH13 | reverse complement strand
GCACGTCGGCCGGCACCAGCGAGGGCATCGTGCCGAGCAGATAGTGGTCAAAGGCGCGCTCATCATGGATGATCGCCATGGCGCGGCCGCCGAGCACGTAGGAGGGGCGGACGACGAGCGGGAAGCCCAAATCCTGCGCGACGAGGCGCGACTGCTCGACCGAGTAGGCGATGCCGTTCTCCGGCTGGCGCAGCCCCTGCCGCTCGAGGAGCCGCTTGAACAGGTCACGGTCCTCGGCGAGGTCAATCGCATCAGGCGATGTCCCCAGAATGGGAATGCCCGCTTCTTGCAGAGCGGCGGCCAGTTTCAGCGGCGTTTGCCCGCCAAACTGGACGATCACGCCGTGCAGTGTGCCGTTTGCCTGCTCGAGCTCGAGAATTTCCAGTACATCTTCAACCGTTAGCGGCTCGAAGTAGAGCCGGTCGGACGTGTCATAGTCTGTCGAGACGGTCTCGGGGTTGCAGTTGACCATGACCGACTCGTAGCCCGCATCGCGCAGCGCGAAGGATGCGTGGCAGCAGCAATAGTCGAACTCGATGCCTTGGCCGATCCGGTTGGGCCCGCCGCCGAGGATGACGACCTTTTTGCGGTCGGACGGTTCAGCCTCATTGTCGGGCTGGGCGTTGCCGACGCCGAATGGGGTCTCGTAGGTCGAGTACATATAGGCCGTGGGCGAGGCGAACTCGGCGGCGCAGGTGTCGATCCGTTTGAAGACCGGGCGTATGCCAAGCCCCTGGCGGTGCTGGCGCGCGTCTTTCTCGCTTATCCCGGCCAGCGCGCCGAGCCGCGCATCGGAGAAGCCATGGCTTTTGAGCGTGCGCATCCACTGCGTATTGTCAGGCAGGCCGTGGGTGCGAACCCGGTTCTCAAGATCGATGATGATCCGCATCTGGGCGAGGAACCAGGGGTCGATCTTACACGCCGCATGAACCTGCTCGTCCGTCGCTCCGTGGCGCATGGCTTGCGCCACTTTGAGCAACCGCTCGGGCGTCGGCGTTGAAATAGCGGCCCGGATGGCGTTCTTGTCATCGCCCGCGCCGATGCCTTCGATTTCCACCTCGTCGAGCCCGGACAGGCCGGTCTCAAGGCCCCGGAGCGCTTTTTGCAAGCTTTCGGTGAAGGTCCGGCCGATCGCCATAACTTCGCCGACCGACTTCATGGACGTCGTCAGGACGGGGCTGGCGTCTGGGAACTTCTCAAAGGTAAAGCGCGGGATCTTGGTGACGACATAGTCAATTGTCGGCTCAAAGGCGGCCGGTGTGGCGCCGCCGGTGATGTCATTGTCCAGTTCGTCGAGCGTGTAGCCAACCGCCAGGCGCGCCGCGACTTTGGCGATGGGAAAGCCCGTGGCTTTTGAGGCCAGCGCGGACGAGCGAGAGACGCGCGGGTTCATCTCGATGACGACCATCCGGCCATCGTCTGGGTTGATGGCGAACTGGACGTTCGAGCCGCCGGTTTCTACGCCGATCTCGCGCAGGACCGCGATCGAGGCGTCCCGCATGATCTGGTATTCTTTGTCCGTCAGGGTGAGGGCCGGGGCGACGGTGATTGAATCGCCGGTGTGCACGCCCATCGGATCGACGTTTTCGATCGAGCAGATGATGATGCAATTGTCCGCCTTGTCGCGGACGACCTCCATCTCGAACTCTTTCCAGCCAAGCACCGATTCTTCGATCAGCACCTCGTTTGTCGGCGACGCGTCGATGCCGCCTTCGACGATCTGGAGGAACTCTTCGCGGTTGTAGGCAATGCCGCCACCTGTGCCGCCGAGTGTGAACGACGGGCGGATCACGGCGGGCAGGCCAACCATGTCGAGAAGGTTCAGCGCTTTGGCCAGGCCTTCGGGCGAGAGCTCCTTGATCGGGTTGCCGGCGCGGTCGACCACGGGGTTGCCGTCGGGGTCGAGCTTGGTGCGCAGCGACCCTTTCAGCGTTTCGCCGCGTGCGGTCTCAAGGCCGATCTTGATCATCGCTTCGCGGAAGAGTTCGCGGTCTTCCGCCTTATCGATGGCTTCGGCGGTGGCGCCGATCATCTCGACGCCAAACTCTTCGAGCACGCCCATTTTCCGCAGGCTCAGCGCGCAGTTTAGCGCCGTCTGGCCGCCCATGGTGGGCAGGATGGCATCGGGGCGCTCGCGGGCGATGATCTTGGCGACGACTTCTGGCGTGATCGGCTCGATATAGGTCGCATCGGCCAAATCCGGGTCGGTCATAATGGTCGCCGGGTTCGAATTGACCAAGATGATCCGGTAGCCCTCAGCCTTGAGCGCTTTGCATGCCTGGGTGCCCGAATAGTCGAACTCGCAGGCCTGACCGATGATGATCGGCCCCGCGCCGATGATCAGGATGGACTGGATATCTGTGCGTTTGGGCATGGAGCGTTTCAGCCTGAGATCGCCGCTGGCCAGCGCGTGTTCGCGGTCCAGCGGCTGGCCTGCGGGCGTTTGCCTTGGGGCCGGGTGGTTGGGATGCCTGCGATGGCGGTTGTGCAGTTCTCTGCGGAAAGCCGTCGGGAAAGCTGGGCTGAAAAGGCTCTATAGACAGGGTGCTGGGCGAACGCAAACGCGCCGCGCACCAGCGTTGCCGCCCAGTGCGCTAGTCCACAGGGTGCCCCGGTTCGGCCCGCGGAAGCTCGCGGTCTCGTGGATCAACGACCGCCAGGCCATGCGCTTGGGCGCGAACCTGCGCCATCGGCGTGCTTTCGGTTACTTGCGTGCCGTCATAATCGCCGACGCCGCGTTCAACAGCGTAGCAGGCCAGCCGGACCGATTTTGGGATCGAGACATCTTTACCCGAGCGCTGGCCGGTCTCGTAATATTGGATCATTCGCTTTTTCAGGCCCAGCAGGTCCGCGGCGTCCTTCTGTTTCAGCCCCAGCCGCTTGCGCCAGTCGCGAAACGCGGCGCTCGACATGGGCGAATCAGCCTCGCTTTGGGCAGGTCTTTTCTTGGATCGGTCAGCCATTCTTACTCAAGCAGTCACTAATTAGGCGCAAAATGTGCGCAGAAAAGCGCACTTTTTGCTGTTTTGGCATTGCGGCAAGCGCACACAGTGCCTATAACATGTTCCTAAGCGCACTGGTTGCGCCTGGTCAAGACAACCGTCGTCCATACGGCGGGAGGTTCGAAACTTCGCGGGTTAGGAAAGGAGCCTAAACATGTTGACGGATATGATTGTTCACCGTTCGGTCGTTGGCACCGTCCGGCCAGACCTGCATCGCCACGCAACATTCTCATGCTCGTGGCATGCTTTGATGCGCTATGTAGGCATCGACTGGTAAGAACGGCTGCCGCACACATTGCGGCAGTAGACCTGATTACAAAAGCGCCGCCCACTCGGGCGGCGCTTTTGTGTTTGGGACAAAGGCTTTGGCTGCGAGGCTTAACGGAGCCGCCTTCGGCTTGAGTTTGCCAGCCGGCCTTGGCACTGTTGATCTGCGAACGGGGTGTTCGATCGGGGAGTTCAGTTTATGCGCTGGCGCAACATGCGGCGAAGCACCAAGGTGCGCGATCTGCGCCGCGCGAGCCGCAGTTCGGGTGGCGCAAGGATGCGCATTCCCTCCGGCCGCCGCGTTCGTCTGCCTTCCGGTGGCGCGGGCCGCGCCCGGGGCGGCGGCGGTGGGCTTGGCATTGGCGGCCTGATTGCCGTTGTCGTCATTGCCTGGATCATGGGGATCAACCCTCTGACGCTGCTCTCTGGTGGAGGGCTGGATGGCGGCACGGGCCAGTTCCAGGCCCCGGCGCCGCAAACAAGTGAGCGGTTCAACCCCTCAGCCGATGATGAAATGGCCGATATGGCCGCCCGCGTGCTGGGCGACACCGAAGATGTCTGGACGTCGCTGTTTGATGCCAGAGGCATGCGTTATAACGCCCCGACGCTCACCCTGTTCAGTGGACAGGTCCGTTCGGCCTGCGGCTTTGCAAGTGCGGCGAGCGGCCCGTTCTACTGCCCGCCTGATCAAGGCGTTTTTCTCGACTTGAGCTTTTTCAACGAGCTAAGCCGCAGGTTCGGCGCGCCTGGCGATTTCGCGCAGGCCTATGTGATTGCCCATGAGGTCGGCCATCACATCCAGAACCAGTTGGGCATTCTTGGCCGTTTCAACGAGCTGCG
>JAHCMG010000227.1 GCA_019192585.1 Devosiaceae bacterium MH13 | reverse complement strand
CTTCCAGGCCCGCCGTGTCGAGCAGACGGAAAGTCAGGTCGCCGAGGCGCGCCTCAGCCTCGCGGCGGTCGCGGGTGACGCCCGGCGTGTCATCGACCAGCGCCAAGCGCTTGCCAACCAGCCGGTTGAACAGCGTGGATTTGCCCACATTCGGGCGTCCGACAATCGCGACAAGCGGGGCCGCGCCGGCAAGACCAGAGGCACCAGCGGTGCCGACCTGCTCCATCGCCTAGTTCAGCGCCAGCAGCGTGCCATCGGCTGCCAACGCCAACAGGCGACCGCCGGCCGCAATCGGACGCAAGAAGATGTCTTCGCCGGCGGACGACGTGCCCAAGACTTCGCCGCTGGTTGGGCTGACCCGCAAAACGTTGCCATCGCTGGATGCGAGGTAGAGGACGCCATCGGCGAGCGCGGGACCGGCCCATTTTTCCTGGCCTTCGCCGGCGCCGCCGGGCAGCTGCCGCGACCACTGGATCTGGCCGGTTGTCCGCGACAGAGCTAGGAGCCGGCCTTCAAGATCGACCATGAACACCACATCGCCCGCAACAATCGGCGTGTGGATGGAGCCAACATTGGTTTCCCACTGGCGGTCGCCGCTTGAAAGGCTGACCGAGATGGTCCGCCCGCCAACGCCGGTGGCGATGACCGAGCCCGACGCGATAACCGGGCTTGCAACCAAGTCGCGAAGGCCCGAAAGCGCCTGGAAGCGGGCGCCAGTGACCACAGCGTCGGCCCAGCGGGCTTCGCCAGTCGAGGCGCTCAGCGCTACCAGTTCGCCCGACGAGTAGGGAACGACCACGGTGTCACCGGAGACGGCCGGCGTGCCTGAGCCCAGAAGGCCCGCGCGCGAAGGCACGCCGCGGAAGCGCCATTGCTCTGTGCCGTCCTCGGCCGACAGGGCCAAAACGGTGTTGGCCTGGGTCACCAGGAACACGCGGCCATCGGCGACCGTGGGAGCAGACAGAGCTGGCGTATCAAGATCAATCGCCCAGGCGGTTTGGCCCGACGCCGCATCGAGTGCGAAGAGCTGACCAAAGCCCGTTGCCGCGAACACGCGGCCACCGGAAAACGCGACGCCACCGGTGCCGACTTGGCCGTCTTCATCTTCGGGGCGCAGATCACGCCGCCAGCTTTGGCCGCCGCCGGAAATCGAAACGGCGGTCACGTTGCCATTGGGGTCGTACACGAACGCGCGCCCGCCAGCGACAACCGGCAAGGCCGCCATGCGGACGCGGCGGTTGCCGCGGACGATGCCCGCTTGAGACCGCCAGCCGCCCGAGCCCGCCAACGACACGTGGCCGGGATTGTTGGCAGCGTTGCCGCCAGGCTGCGGCCACTCAATGGCGCCAGAAGGCCCAGGAATGCTGACCGTGACGTTGGTGGCAGCGAGGACCGGATCGCCGGCACTGCCCACCGAGCGTCGCTCGCCCGGCAACCGCTCGTCGTCTTCAGCGAACGGGTTGATGCCGTCGATGGCGTCTCCCACCGTCGCACACCCAGCCAACAAAGGCGCCGCACACAGCGCGATGAAGAGGGAACGCATGAACAAAACTCCCTAACTGTCGAGCGCCGCAGCGCCCTCACTTGCGAGCACATCAAGGGCGACGCGCGCCCGCGAACGGATGGGCTCGGGGCTGCTGAAGTCAGCAACCAATTCTTGGAATAGGGCCAAAGCCTGGGCTTGGTTGCCCGCTTTCATGGCCGCGAAGGCACGCACTTCGCGGGCTGAGTGGCTGAAGGCGTGGGTCGGCTCAGAAAGCGGCAGCAACAGGCCCTCGATCTGCGAAGCGTCGCCGGTGTCGAGCAGCAAATAGCCCAAACGCACACGCGCCACATCGCGGATGATGGGCGTCACCGACGCGTCATCGACAATGGCTTGGAAACTTGTGATGGCCCCATCGCTATCGCCCGCCTCGGCCGTTGCGCTCGCCGCGCGGAACCGTGCCAGTTCGGCATAGCCATCGGGGCCCGTTTCGATGACGGTTTCGAGCGCCTCGAACCCAGCCTCGGGGCTTGCTTCGAGCTGCGCAATCGCATCGAGGAACCGGTCACCTGCCTGCTGCGCTTGACCGGTATTGTAGGCCTCATAGCCGCGCCAACCGGCAACCGCCAGAACCAGCGCCAGCGCGCCGCCGATAATGTATTTGCCGAAGCGATCCCACATCCGCTTGGCGCGGTCCTTGCGGATGTCTTCTTCGATCTCGGAGAAAATATCAGTCATCGATCAGCTGAACT
The DNA here is from genome assembly GCA_019192585.1 of Devosiaceae bacterium MH13. Lineage (GTDB taxonomy): Bacteria > Pseudomonadota > Alphaproteobacteria > Rhizobiales > MH13 > MH13. The sequence goes on along the minus strand of JAHCMG010000227.1, from coordinate 4,951 downwards.
TTTGAAGGCCTTGTCGGTCGGGCACGCTTGCGGCGCCGTGGTCTGGATCGGCTGGCAAATCAAACCGGTCTGGAGGTGGCGGGACCATAGTGCGCCGGCTTTGACACTGCAATGCGAACCAGCGCTCCTCCACCGCAGGTTGCTGGCATAGTTGACGGAGCCGCCGCTTAGGTGCGCTTTCGGGCATAAACGTGATCGGAGCCGGGAAAACTGCGGTCACGCACCGCGCCTGCGTAATTTGTCACCGCCTCTTCAATGTGAGCGCGGATCGAGCCGAACTCTTTGACGAATTTCGGCGTCCACTCATTAAGGCCCAGCATGTCCTCAAGAACGAGGATCTGCCCATCGCAAGCGGGCGACGCGCCAATGCCGATGGTCACCGTCCGTATGGTCTCGGTGATCTGACGAGCGACCGGCTCGACAATCCCTTCCATCACCATGGCGAAAGCACCGGCATCCGAGATCGCCTTGGCGTCAATCTCGGTCTGGCGTTGGCTTTCATCGGATTTGCCCTGCACCCGGAAGCCGCCCATCGTGTTGATGGCTTGGGGTGTCAGGCCAACATGGCCCATCACCGGGACGCCGCGGCGCACGAGGAACTCGACGGTCTCGGCCATGTGCTCGCCGCCCTCGAGCTTCACGGCGCCGGCGCCGGTCTCTTTCAAAATGCGGGCAGCCGAGTGAAACGCTTCCTCTTTTGAGGCCTCGTAAGAGCCAAACGGCATGTCGACCACGACCAGCGCGCGTTTTGAGCCGCGCATCACCGCCAAGCCTTGCACGATCATCATGTCGAGCGTCACCGGCACGGTCGATTCCATGCCGTGCATCACCATGCCCAGGGAATCGCCGACCAAGATGAAGTCTACATGCTCATCGAGGATCGATGCGGTATGGGCATGATAGGCCGTCAGCGCGACGACGGGGTCGCCATGCTTGCGCTTGGCGATATCGACCGCGGTGATGCGGCGCTCGGTGCTTTGAAGTGACATGGCGGGCCCAGTCTGGCTTATCGTTGCTTGGTTCGGCTTCGGGTCGCGCTTCTAGCCGATCGGCGCGACGCCGAACAGCCAGACATGCGCCCAACCGATCAACACGATCCAGGCCACAACGCCAACGCCCACGGCAATGGCGTCGCCGGTCCAGCCCGAGGGCGCCACCGGGTCCGGCTCACCGCGGCGTTTGACCGAAATCCGGTCCGCCACCGCCCAGGTCAAAAACGCGCCGAACACAAGCAGATGGATCACCCACCCGTTGGCGAGCAGGTGGGCGAGTGCCCAGATCTTGATGGCAACGAGCATCGGGTGCTTGAGCCGCGCTTTGAGCTTAGAGGGAACATAGGCCGCCGCCAGAGCGATCAGCGCTGGCAGCATCAAAACCACGGTGATGTGGCTTATCCAAACCGGCGGCTGCCACAGCGGGCCGAGCGCCAGCTTGGCATCCGCATAGCCCATCACCAGTAGTACAAACGTGACCAGCGAGATCACCGTGTAGCCCAGCTTCCAGGTGTTCAGACCCTGGTTTTGGACGATGGTCTCGCGCACGCCGGGCGCGACAATGCGCACGGAGTGGACGCCGAGAAAGCCCACAAGCCCGATCAGAAACAGCACCATTTAGGCCTCTCGCCTCCCCCTTGTCCGCGCCGGCCGCGCCGCGCTGCTGGCAACCGCCCATTAACTCTAGCAGAAGCAAACGCGCGCCGTTAACGCAAGCGCGGCGGTTCCGCTTGCAAACTAGGCCTCGCCTCGCAATAGTGACGTTGCGGCATCACATGCAATCAACCGTTGGCGACCGTTCGCTTGGGGAATGCTGATGAACCGTTTTTTCAAACATGTTTTCGTTGCAGCCGTCATGGCGCTGTCTCCCTTCGCGTTTGCGCAGGGCGCGTCGGCCAGTGTGATCGCCAAGGTCGACCTGTCCGAGCAGCGCATGCAGGTCATCGTCGATGGCGAGGTCGTCCACCAATGGTCGGTTTCAAGCGGCCGGCAGGGCTATTCCACGCCGACAGGCACGTGGCGTCCGCTGCGCATGCACGAGATGTGGCACTCTCGGGCGTACAACAACGCACCGATGCCGCACGCGATCTTCTTCCAGGGAGGTTATGCGTTTCATGCGACCAGCGCGATCGGGCGACTTGGTAGTCGAGCCTCGCATGGCTGCATCCGGCTGCATCCGGACAATGCGCGTGCGCTTTTCTCGCTCGTGCGCGAGTACGGTCCGCACCGCACGCGCATTCAGATCACGCAGTAGGCCGAGGTCTTTTGAGACCGCGACGCGACGCAGAGACTACTCCCACTCGATGGTGCCAGGCGGCTTCGACGTCACATCGTAGACGACGCGGTTGACGCCTTTGACCTCGTTGATGATGCGCGTCGCCGTGTTGGCGAGGAACTGCATGTCATAGTGGTAGAAGTCAGCCGTCATGCCATCGACGGAGGTCACGGCCCGCAAGGCGAGGACGAAGTCATAGGTGCGTCCATCGCCCATGACACCAACGGTCTGCACGGGTAGCAGGACCGCAAACGCCTGCCAGATGGCATCGTACAGCCCGGCCTTGCGGATCTCGTCGAGATAGATGGCGTCCGCCTTGCGCAAAATATCCAGCTTCTCGCGGGTGACGCCGCCGGGGCAGCGGATCGCGAGGCCCGGCCCCGGGAACGGGTGCCGGCCGACAAAGCTCTCCGGAAGGCCCAATTCGCGGCCCAGCGCGCGCACTTCATCTTTGAACAGTTCGCGCAGCGGCTCGACGAGCTTCATGTTCATGCGCTCGGGCAGGCCGCCCACATTGTGGTGGCTCTTGATGGTCACCGAAGGGCCGCCGGTGAACGAGACGCTCTCGATCACATCGGGGTAAAGCGTGCCCTGCGCCAGGAACTCGGCGCCGCCAAGCTTGCCCGCTTCTTCCTCAAAGGTTTCAACGAACAGCCGGCCAATGATCTTCCGCTTGGTTTCGGGATCGCTGACCCCGTCCAGTTCGCCAAGAAAGGCGTCTTCGGCCTGAACATGCACCAACGGAATGTTGTAGTGGCCGCGGAACAGGGAGACCACTTCGTCGGCCTCTTTGAGGCGCATCAGACCGTGATCGACGAAGATGCAGGTCAGCTGTTCGCCGATTGCTTCATGGATCAAAACGGCAGCCACCGCGCTGTCGACCCCGCCCGACAGGCCGCAAATGACCTTGCCCTGCCCGACTTGCTCGCGGATACGCCGGATGGCCTCTTCGCGAAACGCGCCCATGGTCCAATCGCCAGACAGGCCCGCAATTTTGTGCACGAAGTTTGCCAGAAGCTTCGCGCCATCGGGCGTATGGACCACCTCTGGGTGGAACATCACACCGTAAAAGTGCTTGTCCTCATTGGCGTAAGCGGCGAACGGCGCGCCCGGCGAGGTCGCCAAGACCTTGAAGCCTTCAGGTAGCGCGATGACTCGGTCACCATGGCTCATCCACACTTCGTGCCGCGTGCCGATATCCCAAACGCCGTCGAACAGCGGAGAGGCCTCGTGCACCTCCACGAAGGCGCGGCCAAACTCACGGTGGTCAGACCCCTGCGCGTCGCCGCCATTTTGGATGCACATCGTCATCTGCCCGTAGCAGATGCCCAAGACCGGCACGCCAAGCGAGAAGACCCGATCTGGAGCACGCGGAGAGCCGATATCGCTGGTCGATGCCGGTCCGCCGGACAGCACAATCGCCGCGGGCTTGAGCCGGTCGATTGCGGCATCTGCTGATTGGAACGGGACGATCTCGGAATAGACGCCGGCCTCGCGGAACCGGCGGGCGATGAGCTGGGTGACCTGGGAGCCAAAGTCGATGATCAGGACTGTGGCGTGGTCGGCGTCGGACGGGTCTGCGGGCGGTGAGGTTTGGGGGGATGCTGTCATAGGTTTGGCCTAGTGCTCCGGTGACCGGCAATCAATGCGCGGGGCGTATTTCTCGTGGAAGGCACCGCCGGCGCGCGATCAGGCGGCTTCCAAACTCGACTTCAAGGCATCAAGGGCGGCTGCCAGCCCGGCGTCGACGGCGGGCAAGTAGTCCGCCCAATCGGCATAGTGGCGCAGTTCCTCGGCACCGTCTGACACACCCCGCAGCCCGCAAAAGGCGACCCCAAACATCTGGCAGGCGCGCAGCACGGCGAAGCTCTCCATGTCGACCAGGTCCGCGTCGATGTCATGAAATCCAGGCCCGGAAACCACGTTTGCGCCCGTCGATAGCCGCGCCTTGGGAACACCAGGCACTCGGGTTTCGACTGGCACCACGGCGGGAAGATCAAGGAACGGTGTCCGGCCGACCTCAAAGCCCAAGGGGCTTGCGTCCATGTCGCGGTAGCCGACCGCGCTGACCTCGTGGATCGTGCCTTGCTCGAGCGTTGCCGACCCAGCAGAACCAAGCGACACTACAAGGTCGGGCTTCCGGGGCATTTCAGCCAGGGCCGATGCTGTTCCCAGCGCGGCTTCAACGGGGCCCACGCCAACGATGAGCGGCGGGATGCGCTGCTGCAGCTGGCTTTGGTACTCCTGGTCCGTTGCCATAACGAACAAGAGCCGGTGCCCGCCCCATTCAAGCATTTGCGGACCGCTCACGCTTCGATCTCCGTGGAGCGCTTAAGTACGGCAATAAAGAACCCATCAGTTCCCGATGCGAGCGGGGTTAAACGCAGGCCAAGCGCGCCGGCGGCATAGCCTGCGGTGGCGACCGATGGGTGATAGCCCGGCTTGGCCTTGCGCGAGAGGTTGGCTTGCAGCTGTTCGGCGCTCAGCGCGGTGAACTGTGGATGCGTGGCCAAAAACGGAACCAACCGGTCCTCGTTCTCTTCGGCGAGCATGGAGCAAGTGATGTAGGCGAGCCGTCCGCCTGGCTTTACCAGAGGCGCGGCAGTGGCAAGCACTTGATCTTGCTCGGCGATGCGCATGGGCAAGGCCGTCTCCGTCATGCGCCACTTGCTGTCGGGGTTGC
>JAHCMG010000226.1 GCA_019192585.1 Devosiaceae bacterium MH13 | reverse complement strand
CGTTCCTCGATCTTTGCTACAATCCTGAATTGGCGACAGAGGTCACGCTGCAACCCATCCGCCGGTTTGGCTTTGATGGGTCCATCCTGTTTTCCGACATTTTGGTCGTGCCCCATGCGCTGGGCCAAGATGTGCGCTTTGAAGAAGGGGTTGGCCCGATCCTGCCGCCGCTTTCGCCAGAGGAGATCGAGGCTCTGGTCGATCGGTTCGATGGTGACCCTTCCTCTTTCGATGCGCATCTGAACCCGGTGATTGAAACGGTGCAGCGGCTTCGCGAGGCCTTGCCCAATGAAGTGACCCTTTTGGGGTTCTGCGGCGCACCTTGGACGGTGGCCAACTATATGGTGGCGGGCCGGGGGAGCCCGGACCAGGCGGCGGCGAGGCTGTTCGCCCTTGAGCATCCCGCTATTTTTGCGCGGCTGCTTGACTGTTTGGCGCGGGCATCAGCGCGCTATTTGAACCGGCAAATCGCGGCGGGCGCGGATGCCGTACAGGTGTTTGACAGTTGGGCGGGGTCGCTGAGCCCGGCTGGGTTGTCGGCGTACAGCGACGGTCCGATCCGGGCCATACGGCAAGCTGTGGGCGATGCACACCCCAATGTGCCGGTGATCGGCTTTGCCAAGGGCGCGATGCATCGGCTCGGCGCTTTTGCGGACGCAACGGGCGTGGATGCTGTGGGCCTTGATTGGACGATTTCGGTGGGCGATGCCCGAAGCCAGCTGCCGGTGAGCGTGGTCTCCCAAGGCAATATCGATCCATTGTTGATGGTCGCTGGCGGTGACGCCCTCGATGCGGCCGTGGACGCTATGCTGGCCCAGGCTGAGGGCGTGCCGCATGTGGCAAACCTGGGCCATGGGATCACACCGCAGGGGTCGATCGATCATGTTCATAGGTTCATTGCGCGGGTCCGAGGCGAGGCCTGATGGCTGAGGCGCCAGGCGATCGCTCCGCGCCGCTTCCGACGGGCCAGAAGGTGCGCCAAACGCGCGGCTGGTTCGGGCATGTCGTGGCCCTTGCTATTCTGGCTGGCTTGGTCGCGCTGTGTGTGGTGCTGCTCGACGAACGCGCGTATCTATGGATGAAGGCCGTGCACGTGATCGCGGTGATCGCTTGGATGGCCGGCCTTTTGTATTTGCCGCGGCTGTTCGTGTACCACAGCGATACTGAAGCGGGGTCGGCCCAATCTGAGACGTTCAAAGTGATGGAGCGGCGGCTCCTGAAAGCGATCATGACGCCGGCTATGATTGTGTCCGCTGTGACCGGCTTTTGGATGGCCTTTGTCATCCATGGCTTCCAAGGCGGGTGGCTGCACGCCAAACTCGCTTTGCTCGTGGTTCTGTTTGCCGTTCACGGACATTTGGCCGCAAGCGTGCGCCGCTTTGCCGGTGATCAGAACGAACGGTCAAGCCGCTACTGGCGGTTTATGAATGAAGTGCCGACGCTGGCGATGATCGGCATTGTGATCTTGGTGATCGTTCAGCCGATTTGAGTTCAGATGGGTGAGCCCCGGATTGAGACCGGGTCTCGAGGGCCTGCAAAAAACGCCTGAGCGGTTGCAAAAAGACGGCGCTGGCCTTACATGCCGTACAAGCAGATGGGTTTGCCGCGCAGCCGTTCCGAAGGAATGGCGTCAGCGCCACCCAGCGGTATCTCCTACCTTTCGCGCTTGAGCGCTCTGCCTTTTCTCCGCCTTTTCGACTGTGTTGGTCCAAGCCATCGACGGTCGAGCCGCATGGACCCACCGCACCGACGCCTTGTACCGGGTGCGAAAACGATAAGATCCAATCCATGGAAGAAATTCGCCTCCAAGAACTCAAAGCGAAGTCGCCGACCGATTTGTTGGCGCTAGCTGAAACGCTTGAAGTGGAGGGCGCGAGCGCCTTGCGCACGCAGGAGCTGATGTTTGCCATCCTCAAGCGTTACGCTGAGCAGGATGTGGAGATCGTCGGTGAGGGCGTGCTTGAGGTTCTGCAAGACGGCTTTGGCTTCTTGCGCTCGCCGGAAGCCAACTACCTGCCCGGCCCGGACGATATTTACGTGTCGCCGAACCAGATCCGGAAGTTCTCTTTGCGGACGGGTGACACGGTCGAAGGCATCATCCGCAGCCCAAAAGAGGGTGAGCGCTACTTCGCGCTGGTGAAGCTCAACACGATCAATTTTGAAGAGCCTGAGAAGGCGCGTCATAAGGTGCACTTCGACAATCTGACGCCGCTCTATCCTGATGAGCGGTTCCGGATGGAGGTCGATGATCCGACCGTTAAGGACCGCTCTGCGCGGGTCATCGATATGGTCGCGCCGATTGGTAAGGGTCAGCGCGCGCTGATTGTCGCGCCGCCGCGGACGGGTAAGACGACCCTGATGCAGAACATCGCGCACTCGATCACGACCAACCATCCCGACTGCTTCTTGCTCGTGCTGCTGATCGATGAGCGGCCTGAAGAGGTGACGGATATGCAGCGCTCCGTGCGCGGCGAGGTGGTGTCGTCTACCTTTGATGAGCCGGCGCAGCGGCACGTTCAGGTCGCGGAGATGGTGATCGAGAAGGCCAAGCGGCTCGTCGAGCACGGCCGTGATGTGGTTATCTTGCTCGATAACATCACGCGCCTTGGCCGGGCCTACAACACCGTGGTCCCATCATCGGGCAAGGTGCTGACCGGCGGTGTGGATGCCAATGCGCTGCAGCGACCGAAGCGCTTCTTCGGCGCAGCGCGGAATATTGAAGAAGGTGGCTCGCTGACCATCATCTCGACGGCCCTGGTTGATACCGGCAGCCGGATGGACGAAGTGATCTTCGAAGAGTTCAAGGGCACGGGCAACTGCGAGATCGTTCTCGACCGTAAGGTGTCCGATAAGCGGGTTTTCCCAGCGATTGATATTCTCAAGTCCGGTACCCGGAAGGAAGAGCTTCTGGTGCCGAAGGGCGACTTGCAGAAAATGTTCGTGCTGCGCCGCATTCTCTCGTCCATGGGCACGGTGGATGCGATCGAGTTCCTGCTCGATAAACTCAAGGCCACAAAGACCAACGCTGAGTTCTTCGACACAATGAACACCTAGGCTACCGACCTATTAGGCGGTTGCAAGGAAATGGATTCGGTGCTGAAACGATGACCGAAACCAAAACAGTTGCGGCTCTATCTTCTGGGCTCGTGCCGAGCGGAGTTGCTGTCATCCGGGTTTCGGGCCCACGCGCCCGATTCGCTCTCGAAACGATCTCTGGGCCTGTGCCGGGGCCGCGGAAACTTTCCCTCAGGCGCTTGACGGATCCAAAGAGTGGAGAGGTTCTCGACCAGGCGCTGGTGGCCTTCTTTCGGGGCCCGGCGAGCTTTACCGGAGAGGATGTGGCGGAGATCCACTGTCACGGCGGGCAGGCCGTTGTCTCGGGTGTGCTCGGCGCGCTCTACGGCTTAGAAGGTGTTCAGGCCGCAGAAGCTGGCGATTTCACCCGGCAGGCGTTTTTGAACGGCAAGCTGGACCTCACCCAAGTCGAAGGCATTGGAGATCTGATCTCGGCCACAACGGCTGAGCAGCGTCGGCAGGCCCTAGATCAGGTGGACGGTGTTGCACGGCAGGCCGTCGAGCGGTGGGCAGAAGAGTTGTTGATGCTCCGGGCACGCATCGAAGCTAATCTCGATTTCTCCGACGAAGACGATGTGGACGACTTAGATCGGGAAGCGATTGCGACGTCCTTGAGGGTCTTGGGGTCTGAGCTTTCAGCCAGCCTTGAAGAGACGGTGTCAGAACGGCTACGCGACGGCTTTCGGGTTGTTTTGGTTGGGGCGCCGAACAGCGGCAAGTCCACGCTGTTGAACGCGCTGGTGCGCCGAGAGGCGGCCCTGGTGTCGCCTATCGCTGGCACCACACGCGATGCCTTGGACATTCCGATAGATATCAATGGCATTCCGGTGCTGCTGACGGACACCGCTGGTCTGAGAGATGAGAGATTAGAGGCTGCCGATGCGGTTGAAGCTGCTGGGATTGCGCGTGCGAGAGAGCGGCTGAGCTCGGCGGATTTGGTATTGGCGCTCGTCCCGATGGATGTTGATGCCGAGGCTTTTGACCATCTTTCTGGAGACTTTGCTGGCGTATGGATTCGGGTCCGTTCCAAATGTGACTTGGGGCTGGAGACGGTCCGAGCTGAATCTCGGCAAGGCGCCATAAGGTGCAGGGACGAGGTTCGAGTCTCTGGTCAGACGGGCTATGGGCTGGACTCCTTGAAGGACAAAATTGCTGAAGAGCTATCCGCCAGGTTGTCAGAACTCTCTGGGTCTGTTGCTTCCATTGCTTTGGATGAGCGCCGACGGGTGGCGGTGGCGAAGGCGCTAGGTTCGGTGAGAGAGGCCGAGCTCTTAGTTCAGCGGCGGGGCGAGGAAGAGCTTCTTGCAGAGGAGCTCCGGGCAGCGTCGGCGGCTCTCTCCACGATTGTTGGGTCATCGGGCGTGGAGGACGTTCTTGACCGGCTGTTCTCGCGGTTCTGCCTCGGAAAATAGCAGCCGATTGGTTTCACGTGAAACACGCCCTCGCCCGTGTCGATCGAAAACGCGCAATAGTGCCGGAGTGCGGAACGCCTTGATCCGCCGAAGTGTCTTGTCTGGCCGGCAAGGATGGGGCAAGACCCACCAGATTTTGCTTATGCCTCAATAAGGCGACGCCGAGGGCCAAATGGACAGCTCAACGAATTTTGACGTCATCGTTGTGGGCGGCGGCCATGCCGGCTGCGAAGCGGCCGCTGCCGCTGCGCGTATGGGGGCCCGTGTGGCCCTATGCACGCTGAAGGCAGATGCGATCGGCGTGATGAGCTGCAATCCTGCCATTGGTGGCCTTGGGAAAGGGCACCTGGTCCGCGAAGTGGACGCGCTGGATGGCTTGATGGGCCGCGTTGCGGATCAGGCCGGAATCCAATTTCGGCTGCTGAACCGACGAAAGGGCCCCGCGGTGCAAGGGCCGCGGGCTCAGGCGGACCGCGCCCTCTACCGAGCAGCCATGCAGGCTGCGATCGCCAGGACGCCGGGTTTGACGGTTGTCGAAGGCGAAGCGGTTGATTTGGTCGTCAGCGACAGGACGGATGCAGAAACCCAAGTTGAAGGGCTCGAGCTCGCTGACGGCCGCCAGTTGCGAGCCGGTGCGGTTGTTCTGACCACGGGAACCTTTCTCGGTGGTCTGATCCATCTGGGCGAAAAGACATGGCCGGCTGGCCGTCACGGTGAAGCGCCAGCGCAAAAGCTAGCGGACCGTTTGCGGCGCCGAGGCTTGCCGATGGGTAGGCTAAAGACTGGCACGCCCCCACGGCTCGACGGTCGAACCATTGATTGGCACGCTTTGGAGGAGCAACCGGGAGACGATGACCCGGTGCCGTTCTCGTCGTTTACGACACAGATCACCACGCCGCAGGTGAGTTGCTTCATCACGCGGACGACGGACAAGACCAAGGCCTTGATGGAGGCAAACCTGCAACGCTCCGCCATGTACTCTGGAAGGATCGAGAGCCGAGGCCCGCGCTATTGCCCGTCGTTTGAAGACAAGGTTGTCCGTTTTAGCGATCGGCCGACGCACCAAGTGTTCCTAGAGCCTGAAGGCCTTAAGGATCACACCGTTTACCCCAATGGCCTTTCGACCAGCATGCCGGAGGATGTGCAGGCTGAGATGGTCGCGTCGATCCCCGGCCTCGGGCGTGCGACAATGATGCAGCCCGGGTACGCCATTGAGTATGATCATATCGATCCAAGAGCGCTGGATCGCGACCTGCAAGTCCGCGGCTTCTCCGGCCTGTTTCTCGCGGGACAGATTAATGGGACCACAGGCTACGAAGAGGCCGCAGGACAGGGCCTTGTCGCTGGCTGCAACGCGGCGCTTCATGCCGGAGGGTCAGACACCTCAGCTCGATTCGGTCGCGAAATAAGTTATATTGGCGTGATGATCGACGATTTGGTAACGCGCGGAATTAGCGAGCCCTATCGGATGTTCACGTCGCGCGCCGAGTATCGTTTGCGGTTACGTGCCGACAATGCGGATCAGCGCTTGACGCCGGTCGGCGACGCGTTGGGCCTGGTCGGCGCAGAACGCCGTGCCGCGTTTCGGAAGAAAGAGCGGCTTCTTCAAGCAGCCACGGCCGCGTTCAGAGCCTGCAGTGCTACGCCGCATCAGTTGCAGGGACATGATGTGCGTTTGAAGCTCGACGGCCAGCGCCGAAGCGCTTACGAGCTCGCTGGCTTGCCAGATGTCGGACTTGAGCGCGTTTTGGCCATATGGCCGGAACTCTCTGAGCATCCGACGTCAATCCTCCAGCAGCTCGCCGTCGATTCCCAGTATGCCGTTTATGTTGATCGTCAGGACGCGGAGGTGAAGGCTCTTCAGCGGGAAGAAGGTGTGTCCATTCCAGCGGCCTTAAACTATGCAGTGCTTCCAGGGCTCTCGAATGAATTACGCGAGCGCCTAGAGGCCGCGCGGCCGACAACCTTGGCAGAGGCCTCTCGCCTTGAAGGTATGACGCCCAGTGCTCTCGCGCTCTTGCTGCACGCGGTCCGCAAAGAGGCAGCTTAGCGCTCATCGGAGATGGCGCTAAGCGGCACCGGAACTGCAAGACTAGAGCCCTGCACAGCTCCGAGGGCCCATGAGTAACGACTATGAAGCTGCCCAAACTGTCCTTCAGCCCCTTTCGGGCCATGTGGGGCCTGGGGCTGCCGAGCGCCTGACCGTGTATGCCAAGCTGTTGAGGCGCTGGCAGCAAACGCATAATCTGATGGGACCTGAGGCGCTGGACCGGCTCTGGAATCGCCATATGACTGACAGTTTGACGGCTTTGCCCGTCATTGATTCGGCTCTGCAACTAACAGCAGGCGCTGCTCATGCCCCAGCTTGGCTGGGGCTCGATCTAGGCTCTGGCGCTGGTTTCCCAGGCCTCGCCCTGGCTCTTTCGACGGC
>JAHCMG010000225.1 GCA_019192585.1 Devosiaceae bacterium MH13 | reverse complement strand
CTCGTCAACGCGATGCCGACCGTCATGATGGTGATCTCGACCGTCGGCACCGCTGCGATGCTGTGGGTCGGCGGCTCGATCATCGTCCACGGTCTCAAGGATCTTGGCTGGCCGGTCGCTTATGATCAGATCCATCATCTCGCCGAGATCGGCGCAGCCTTTGTGGCGCCCATTGCCGGCTTCGCGAACTGGTTCATCACCGCGTTTGCAGATGGGGTCATCGGGCTCGCGCTTGGACTTTTGCTCATCCCCATCGTCAGCAAGGTCCTGCTCCCCGCCGCGCAGGGCGCGGGCCTTGTCAAAGCGAAAGCGGACACCGCCCATTAGTTCCAAGCGCAGCAACCTTTTTGTTGCGGCGGCGGGCCGGTTTCTTATAACTGCATACGTTTGCAAGACGCACGGCCTGCCGCACACACCAGAGGACCGCGATCATGATCACTTACCTCAAGCAGGGCAAACCCGAGAACGAGCGTTCACAGGATGATGCCAAGGTTCGCGCCATCGTCGAGAGCACGCTGGCGGACATTGAGGCGCGCGGCGATGCAGCGGTCCGCGATCTGTCCGAAAAGTTCGACGGCTACACGCCGGAGCGCTTCCGGCTCACCGATGAGGATGTGACCGCGCTGATGAACAAAGTGTCCGCGCAGGACATGGAAGACATCAAGTTCGCGCAGGATCAGGTGCGCGTGTTCGCCCAACATCAGCGCGACTCGATGAAGGATATCGAGGTCGAGACGCTGCCTGGGGTGATCTTGGGCCACAAGAACATCCCGGTGCAGTCGGTGGGCTGCTATGTGCCCGGCGGCAAATTCCCGATGGTCGCTTCGGCCCACATGTCGGTGGCGACGGCCGATGTCGCGGGCGTTCCGCGCATCATCGCCTGCACCCCGCCGTTCAAAGGCGAGCCGAACCCCGCCGTCATCGCAGCGATGAAACTGGGCGGCGCACACGAGATCTATGTGCTTGGCGGCATCCAAGCGGTCGGCGCGATGGCCATCGGCACCGAAACGATCGACCCCGTTCACATGCTTGTCGGGCCAGGCAACGCCTTTGTCGCTGAAGCCAAGCGCCAGCTGTTCGGCCGTGTCGGCATTGACCTGTTCGCCGGCCCGACCGAGACGATGGTGATCGCCGATGAGCACGGTGCCGACGCCGAACTGTGCGCGACGGACCTGCTGGGCCAGGCGGAGCACGGCTACAATTCACCGGCGGTTCTGCTGACAAATTCAGAGAAGCTCGCCCGCGAGACGATGGCCGAGATCGAGCGCCTTTTGGCCATCTTGCCGACTGCCGAGACCGCGCGCGCGTCCTGGGAAGACTATGGCGAAGTCATCGTCTGCGACACCTATGACGAGATGCTCCAGGTCGCCGACGACATCGCCTCAGAGCATGTGCAGGTGATGACCGATCGCGACGAGTGGTTCCTCGACAACACGACCTGCTATGGGGCTTTGTTCCTTGGCGCACGCACCAATGTCGCCAATGGCGACAAGGTCATCGGCACCAACCACACGCTGCCGACCAAGAAGGCGGGCCGATACACCGGCGGACTGTGGGTCGGCAAATACCTCAAAACGCACAGCTACCAGAAGATCCTCACCGACGAGGCGGCAGCCTTGATCGGCGAGTACGGCTCGCGGCTGTGCATCTTGGAGGGCTTTGTCGGCCACGCCGAGCAGTGCAACGTGCGGGTGCGCCGCTATGGCGGCCGCAACGTGCCATATGGCGGGGCGGCCGAGCCGAAATTGGCGGCTGAGTAGCGGCTAAAATCAACTGGTTCTTTGAGTACAGGGTGGCTCAACTGTGTTGAGCCACCCTGCTGCCTTGAGCCTTAAGCGGTCCGCGCCCTGAACCAGCCCAAATGGCGGAAGATCAGCCAATCAAGCATGAGTACGGCAAGGAGCGAGAGCCCCATAAGCGGGAAGAGGATCCCAAGGCCGATCACCAAAGCGATCATACCGGGACCGATCGCGGCTTCTGGGGCCTGCGGCACACCAAGGCTCCCTTTCGGACGCCGCATCCACCAGGCCACAAAACCCGAAGCGGCGAGCACAACAGTCGCAACGGCGGCGAACGTGTGTTGCAGGACGTTTAGCCAGCCGTACAGCTCACCTTGGTGAAACGAGATGCCGAGCGATACCGTCTTTGCAACAATCGGGTTGTCGGCAAAATGGTGGCGCTTGAGCACCTCACCTGTGTATTGATCGATGATCAGCTCGGTTTGCTCGTAACGGTTCAAACTGGCGGACCGCACCCAAAACGCAGCGGAGTGATCTCTGGGTGGACGGACCTCATAGGGCGCAACAAGCCCCTCGCGGTGCGCGATTGCAAACACCTCAGTCAGCTCAAGCCGCTCACCTTGAGAAGCTGTTGAGTTCGGCACATTGCCACCAAACCGGAGGCTGCCGCTTTCCTGACCTGTGCGCTCTTGCACATAGGACAGACCACCGCCCCACACATCGGTCCAAGGCAAACCCGAGACGATGATCGGGACGACGAGAAGTGTCGCGAGAAAGCCCGTAAAAAGGTGGGTACTGCGCCAGAAGCTTCGGCCCTTGCCTTGCGGAAGGCTGAGGGCTTTTGACCATGTCCGCTTGCCCCGCGGCCACCATAAAAAGGCGCCTGTGACAAACATGACGATGGCCCAGTGGGCGGCAAGCTCAACAAATTTCGTGCCGACGTCGCCGAGCAGCAGCTCACCATGGAACTTGCGGAGCACACGCATGGCCATCTCGTCGCGCGGCGTCACGGCCAAGACCTCAGCCGTGTAAGGATCGACCCAGGCGATGGATCGCACGCGGTCGGCATCGTTGAACTCAATCACTGTCGAGCGCGTGGGGTCATCATAATTGGTGATGCCGCGTAGCCGCGTCATGCCGTGAGAAGCCTCTACGGCCGCGATTTGTGCCTCATAGGGCAGTGCCTCGCCAGTCTGTTCGACATTTAGTCGATCGGCATAGAGCCAGCTCTCGATCTGAGGTTTGTACAGGTAGATGCCGCCTGTGATGGCGAGCATGATCATGAAAGGAAGGACGTAGAGGGAAGCGAGAAAGTGCCACTTCCAGACGTGCCTGTAGAAAACGCCATCGCTTTCGTTGCGACCGGGCGCTTCCGACACGGGTGTATCGGTCATAAGTCAAATCCTGTTGTGTGTGGTCGTTAGGTGATCACACAACAACAGGAGGGGCGCGGCTCGCGCCGCGGGTGACCAAGACGGAGGGGTCTGGAACGAGGTTGGGCGCACACGCGACCTCAAACGCGTAGGAGCAGGCAAGCGCAATCCATAGCGGTATCGGCCTTTCATCAAAGACGAGCGCGTGGTTGAGCTGGCAAGGCTCGCTCTTGCCCTCGCCATGCTGGACGGGCTCACCGTCTGGCGAGAGCGTGATGGCGATCATCTCACCGCCGCTACAGATCACGACGGTGTGGTAGCCAGGTAGGATATCAACGAGCATCCCAGCCACCTTCGGTACGAGCACAGCGACGCACAGCAGCCCCACAACGATGGCGCAGGCCAAGCGGTCTGGTCCAGCGCTGCGTGGACTTATCGGGTTGATCATGGCGGTCGACGCACTCATGGCGAGCACCACTAGCCAAACGCGCACCGATGTCCACAGGCCAGCATGTCGCGTCGGCTCTTCGCTGCTCGCGGCTATGCACGCTATAGCGGCCGAGTAGCGGCCAGACGCGCATCCCAAAAGACAAACCAAGCGATAGACTGGCGATTTGCCAAGCTGATCGTCCCCGATTGTGTATAGTGGCCAAGGTTTGGCACGCGCACAGGGGGATTTCGCTTGGATCGTCGAACAGTTGTGGCCTTATTTTTTCTGTTGCTTCTGGTTTGTGTCGGGCTGATCGTTCTCAGTCAGTTCTCCGGCCCAGTTTTGCGGGAGCAACTTCTGCCCGTCGCACTTGATGGCTTCAAAATGGTCCTCGGTGCCATTGTTGGAGCCTTGTCAGCCTTAATGGGGGTCAAAGCCAATGAAACGAGCAAGAAAGCCAATGAACCGAGCCAGTAGGTCTCGCCGCACCGTCAGTTTCGGTTCGCTGTGCTTGTTTTGTCTTGCGCTGTTTGCTTCGCCAGCACTTGCGCAAGACAGTCAAGAAACCGTCTTCGACCGCATCAGCACCTGCGCGATTGGCGCCGGCCTGACGCTGTCGACCGACCTCGAAGGGTCGATCGATGACATCTTTTCGGGAGAGGGCGCGCAAGGTCAGTCAGAGATCGAGCTTCGCGCAAGCTGGCTCGAACTGTTTGCTGAAGAGGACCGGCTGGAAGCGGCGCGGCTCTATCATGAGTGCGTTCGGGACCTTCTGCGCCAGGACGCGTCATCGGTGGAGAACCGCTTCAGATATGCCTGCACGGCGAACACGACGGACGTGGCCAGTTTGAACATCGCTGTTGATGTTCAACCTCCGGGATACATCCAAGACGCTGATTTCCGTAACGCCGTGAATGTCCAAAACATGTTCGGGTTTACGGACTTCTTCGTGACGACCGACTATGAGATCTACAGGCTCAACCGGAACGGCAACTACGTCAAAGAAAGCACCGTTGCGCGCGTGACCGACGAGGATCGCGCGCAATTCCGGGACGCCCAGATCAGCCGGTCCTTGGCGGTCTTGTTGCTGTATCAGCGGGTCGAGGACGTTGGGTTGGGCCGCGCGTTAGGCCTATCGCGATCCACCTCAGACTTTGCGCTTTACATGACCGACAATGGAACTATGCGGCTTGGCTTAAAGGCCGTTGGCCTGGACGGGGCCGGCCAATTTGTTGCCGCCCGCTTTTACGCAGATTTTGCACGCTGTGAGCTGTTCTAGCTCCGCCATACGCTAGGCGCTCGCCCTTGGGCGCGCCGTTTGCCCTTTCGCATCCGCGACAGGTTTGCAATTACAGATCATATGACCCTACCCAAAACCCCATCCCTTCGCCTCGATAGCAAGCGCGCGTTTGTCGCCGGTGCATCACGCGGCATTGGCTTGGGCTGCGCGGTAGCCTTGGCCGAGCAGGGAGCCCACGTGGTTTGCGCCGCGCGCGGTCGCGAGGACCTCGATAAGGCGGTCGCCGCTATCAACGCCGCGGGCCACAGCGCCGAAGCGGTGACCCTCGATGTTGCCGACCCGGCCGCAATCAAAGCGCTCCTCACCGAAACCGGGCCTTACCATGTGCTGGTCAATTCGGCAGGCATCGCGCGCCACACCCCGGCGCTTGAAACGGACATGGCCGACTATGATGCGGTGATGGCGATCAATGTCCGCGGCGCTTACGCCCTGTCGGTCGAGGCCGCGCGCGGCATGATCGATGCTGGCATCGCTGGCTCCATCATCCATATCTCCTCGCAAATGGGCCATGTGGGCGGGCAGGAGCGGGCGGTCTATTGCGCGTCGAAACACGCCGTTGAAGGCATGGTAAAAGCCATGGCCATTGAATGGGGCCCGCACAAGGTGCGCATTAACACGGTTTGCCCCACCTTCATCCGCACGCCTTTGGGCGCGATGACGCTGGACGACCCGGAGAAACGCGCCTGGGTTGAATCGAAGATCAAACTTGGCCGGGTGGGCGAGATCGAAGATGTGATGGGCGCCGTCGCCTATCTCGCATCGGATGCCTCAGCGATGGTGACGGGCACGTCCTTGCTGATCGACGGCGGCTGGACGGCGGACTAACCCAGTCCCCGGCAAATCCCGCCGCGCAGGGCCGCGAGGCTTGCAAGCACTTCTATTTGTGCGCACGCTGCCCGCAAAGCAGCTGTAGAACTGCGGCATCAAGGTGCGGAACCGCGCCACGACCGGGGGCTGGGCGATGGCCAGGCGACCACGAACGGGCAAAGCCACGAGCATTGACGTGGCGCGCGAGGCGGGTGTCTCGCAATCGGCGGTTTCGCGCACTTTCACGCCTGGTGCGAGCGTCGCAAAGGCCACCAAAGCACGTGTCATGGAAGCAGCCAATCGGCTTGGTTACCGCCCCAACGCGATTGCCCGATCGCTTATCACCCGCCGCTCGCAGATCGTGGCGATGGCGGTCTCATACCTCGACAATCAATTCTACCCTGAGCTGATCCAGGGCCTGTCGAACCAGGCGCAGGAGCGGGGCTACCACCTGCTGCTGTTCACGGCAGGAGAGGGCGAGACGGCCGATGTCGAGCTTATGCGCGTCCTCGACTACCAGATCGATGGGCTCATCCTCGCGTCAGTGTCGCTGTCATCGGCAATCGCCGAGCGTTGCCACCAGGCCGGCATCCCGGTCGTGATGGTCAACCGGGTGTCTGACACGCCAACCGTCTCGAAGATCACCGGGACCAACGCCGAAGGCGGCCGCACGGTGGCGCACTTCTTGGCGCGGGGCGGCCACACCCGGATCGCCTACTTGGCGGGCATTGAGGCCACGTCGACAAACCGCGACCGCGAGGCGGGGTTTCGCCTTGGTCTTGCGGAGGTCGGCCTGCCGCTGCACGCCCGTGCAGTCGGCAACTACGATGCGGCCGACGCCGCCCAGGCCGTCAGAACCTTGATGGCTTCCGCCGAGCCGCCCGATGCGCTGTTCTGCGCCAATGATCATATGGCTTTGGCCGCCCTCGACACGCTGCGAGCGGAACTGGGCTTGCGCGTGCCCGAAGACATCTCTGTCGTCGGTTTTGACAGCGTCGGCGCGGCCAACTGGCCCGCCTACGCCATCACCAGCTTCGCCCAGCCCGTGGGTGCGATGATCAGTGCGACGTCCGAAACCTTGTTTGCGGCCATCGATGCAGCCATCGCTGGCGAGCCCTTCGAGCCCAGACACGTAGAAATCCCCGGCGCGCTTGTTGTCCGCACCTCTGCAAGGCTAGCGCCGGGCGTCACAGATGGCGGCACATGGACGCTTGCGAACTAAGGCTTAGGCGGCTGCGCAGTCCGCGCAATGCCCTCGGATCTCGATGGCGGTTGCGTCCGCAACAAAGCCGCGCTTGCTCACAAGCGCACGCAGATCGGCGGCAACCGCCGCTTCGGTGACCTCTTCCACCTCGCCGCAGCCCTCGCACAACAAAAACACCGCTTGCCCATCGGCGCACGCTTCGCCGCCGCAGCGTTTTGTGTGTGCGCAGGCGACAAAGGCATTGGCACTTTGAAGCTTATGGACCAGGCCGCGCGAGGCGAGCGCCTTCAGCGCCCTGTAAATCTGCGGCGGCGCCCGCAAGCCTTGGTCGCTGAGCCGATCGAGCAGCTCATACGCCGATAGGGGCTTGCGCGAGGCCACCAGCGCATCGAGCACCAGCTGATTGTTGCGGGTCAGGGCTAACGTCGTAGAGTGCGCCATGGAAACGAGCGGTTGGGGAAACGATGGGTTGGGCCGCGCCCAACGCAATTGACATGTTATAGTATAACACGATAGCTGAACCCTCGACCGCCAGCAAGGCCGCCCTTCAACACGCGTTTGGTGTCCCGCCAATGGGCCAGCTTCAGAGTGGCGCCGGTGCGCACGGTAGCGATGCTGCCGGTTGCACCTGCCTGCGCTTCGACAATCTCACTTTGGGGTATGATGCACACCCCGCGGTCCACGGCCTCTCGGGCTCCTGGTCGCACGGGGCACTGATGGCCATTGTCGGCCCCAACGGGTCGGGCAAATCCACGCTGCTGAAAGGGATCGCCGGCCTGTTGCCGCCCATGGGTGGGTCGGTGACCCATGTCGATGGCTGCCGGATGGCCTACCTGCCGCAAGCCTCAAGCCTCGACCTGTCCTTCCCCGCAACGGTGTTTGACCTGGTGAAGCTTGGCCTTTGGCAACAGCGGGGCCTGTTGGGCCGTATTCGCCGCCAGGACCGCGACGCCATTGCGCACGCCATGTCGACGGTTGGCCTCGACGGATTCGCTAAACGGCCCATCGACACGCTCTCGGGCGGGCAGCTTCAAAGGGCGCTGTTTGCGCGCGTCATCTTGCAAGATGCGGACCTGATCCTCCTCGACGAGCCGTTCAACGCGATCGATGACCGCACCGTCGGTGATCTGATGGCCGTCATACACGGCTGGCACGCCGAAGGCCGGTCTGTCGTTGCGGTCATGCACGATCTCGACCTCGTCAGAGCCCACTTCCCCCAAGCTCTGCTTCTGTCGCGCGAGCCCGTCGCGTCCGGGGCAACGGCGGATGTCTTGAAGCCCGAGAACCTCAAAAAGGCGCGCGCCTTCCGGCCCGCCTGGGATGATGATGCGCCCTGGTGCAGCGACGATAACCATGTGCACGATGCGCCGTCCGTCCCCGTAAAGGCGGCCTGATCTCGTGCTCGACACAGTCTTCGGCCCCTTTGTGCAATACGCCTTCATGCAGCGCGCGCTGATGGGCGGCTTGCTGATCGCCCTTTCCGCTGCACCGGTAGGGGTCTTCTTGATGCTGCGCCGAATGAGCCTCACCGGTGATGCGATGGCGCACGCCATCCTGCCCGGCGCCGCCATCGGCTTCTTGCTGTTTGGCCTCGAACTCGTGCCCATGACGCTTGGCGGCCTCATCGCGGGCGCGCTGGTGGCAGCTGGCGCGGGCGTCGTCGCCCGGATCACGGTGCAGAAGGAAGACGCGGCGCTCGCGGCCTTCTACCTGATCTCGCTGGCGCTCGGGGTCATGATCGTCTCGCTGCGCGGTTCGAGCGTCGACTTGATGCACGTCCTGTTCGGGTCGGTCCTAGCGCTGAACGCCGAAAGCCTGATGATGATCGGCGCTATTGCGGCCACCACACTGGTTTGCCTGACCCTCATTTGGCGGGCGCTGGTTGCCGAGTGCCTCGATCCTGGCTTTCTGCGCAGTGTCTCGGGCTGGGGCCCCATCGTTCACTTTGGCTTCCTGGCGCTGGTGGTGATCAATCTGGTCGCTGGCTTTCAGGCGCTAGGGACCCTGCTGTCCGTCGGCTTGATGATCCTACCCGCCGCAACGGCCAGGTTTTGGGTTCGCACGGCGCTGGCCATGTGCCTGCTGGCTGTTGCGCTCGCCGCAACGTCCGTCGTGATCGGCCTATTGATTTCGTTCCACTACGCCATCGCGTCTGGCCCAGCCATCATCCTGGCGGCCGGCGCGTTCTATTTCACCTCACTTCTTTTGGCGCCGCGTGGCGCCGTTTGGGCCCGTCTACCGGCCCGGCGGCACCGCACGGCCTAGCCTGCCGCACACCTGAAAGGACCACCAAGAATGAAGCGTACAACTCCCGTTCTTTCCGCGCTCTTGCTGTCAACGGCCCTCGCGACGCCAGCTATGGCCGACGAGCTAAGTGTCGTCTCGAGCTTCTCGATCATCGCCGATATGGCCCGCGTCGTTGGCGGCGAGCATGTCACGGTCACGAGCCTCGTCGGCGCCAACGAAGATGCGCACGTCTACGAGCCGGTCCCAACCGACGTTGTGTCGGTGGCCGAGGCAGACGTGGTGCTGGTCAACGGCCTCGGGTTTGAAGGCTTCATGGATCGCTTGATCGAGGCCTCTGAGACCGAAGCCACGGTGGCGACAGTGTCTAACGGGATTTCGGTGATTGAGACTGGCGACGATCACGACGATCACGATGACCATGGCGATCACGATGATCATGATGATCATGCACACGATGAGCATGACCATGACCATGACCATGATCACGACCACGCCCATGATGATCACGATCACGACGATGAGCATGCGCATGACGACCACGCCCATGACGATCATGATCACGACCATGACCATGACGACCACGCGCATGATGATCACGATCACGGCGATGAGCATGCACACGATGATCACGGCCATGACGAGCATGAGCATGACGACCATGCCGGCCACGACCATGATGGTCACGATCACGGGCCAGAGGACCCCCATGCCTGGCAGTCACTGGATGCAGCCCAAGTCTACGTGGCCAACATTGCCGACGCGTTCTGCGATACCGCCCCGGACCATTGTGAGGCCTTTGAAACCAACGCCCGCGTCTACGCCGCTGAGCTAGAGGCACTTGAGGGCGAGCTCGCTGCGCTTCTGGCACCGATCGCTGAAGAGGACCGTATCGTCATCACGAGCCACGACGCGCTGGCCTACATGGCCCGCGATTTTGATATGACGATCCTGGCGCCGCAGGGCATCTCGACCGAAAGCGAAGCTTCGGCAGCCGACGTCGCGCGGATCATCGACCTTATCAACGACACCGGCGCCCGCGCCATGTTTGTCGACGTTGTTGGTGACAGCCGTCTGCTGGAGCAAATCGCGTCGGAGACCAGCCTCACCGTTTCTGACACCGTCCTCTACACCGACGCTCTGTCGGACGGTGATGGGCCGGCGGCGACTTATGTGGATATGATGCGCCACAACGTGACGGCCATCGCACAAGCGCTGCAGGGCAGCTAACGGGCGCTAAGGGGCCGCCCCGCCAGAGCCTTCGGGCAGCGCCACGGACGCCATACCATTCGGTGTCGCAACCTCTTCGAGCCGGGTTGCGACACCGAATACCTTTGCGATCAAACCTTGCGTCATGACGTCTGCGGGTGAGCCATCCGCCGTGATCTGGCCGTCTGCGATCACCAGAAGCCGATCGGCAGCGCGGGCTGCAAGCCGCAGATCGTGCAGCACCATCACGACCCCGACCCCCGCATCGGCTTCGGCTCTCAATTGATCAAGAAGCGCGAACTGATAGTGCGGATCGAGCGACGCCAACGGCTCATCGACCAGCAGAAACGACGCGCCCACAACGAGTGTCCTGGCGAGCGCAACGCGCATCTGCTCCCCGCCTGACAGGGACAGAACCGACCTGTCTGCGAGCTCAGACAGGCCGAGGCGTGCCAGGGCTTGCTCAACGATCTCGCTTGCCTGCTTTGCATTGTCGCCGTGCGGAAAGCGGCCCAGGGCCACCACGTCGCGAACCGGTAGCGGCCAGGCATGGCTTTGGCCTTGTGGCAAATAGGCGGCGAACCTGGCCCGATCGCGCAAGCTCAAGGCATCGCGCGTCTGCGCGCCATAGGTCACCGACCCGGTGTGGTCGATAAGGCCCAGGAGCGCCCGCAGGAAGCTCGTCTTGCCCGCTCCGTTGGGGCCGACAATGGCGGTCAGCTCGCCCGCTCGAAGGGTCAGGTCTTCGGCTGCGAACAGCTCCGTATCGCCGACGCGGACGGCGACGTCCGAGGCGCGTATCACGCTCATGAGGGCAACCGCCCGGCCAAGGCCCGGCGCTCGCGCAGGACCAGCGCCAGGAAGAAAGGCGCGCCGATCAGCGCCGTCACAACGCCGACCTTTATGGGGCTGCCGCTGGTGGGCACGAGCCGAACCAACAGGTCTGCGGCCAGAAGCAAAGCGGCGCCGGCAAGCGTGGCGGGCAGCAGCGTGCGCGAGGGGTCGTAGCCCACCAGCGGGCGCACCAAATGCGGCGCCACAAGCCCGATAAAGCCGATTGTGCCGGCCACGGAGACGCTCGCGCCAACGGATGCGGCGACGCCGATCACGCAGAGAAGCCGAACCCGCCGTACCGCCACGCCGAGGCTTTGCGCGGCCTCTTCGCCAAGGCTGAGCACGCGCAGCGCCTTGGCTTGGCTCGCCATCAACAGGCCGCCGCCGACAATAAAGGGCGCAGTCATCGCCACATGCTGGAACGAGCGATCTTCGAGCGAGCCCAAAAGCCAGAACGCGACCTCCAGGGCCGCAAACGGGTTCGGGGCAAGGTTCAGCGCGAGCGATGTCCCTGCCGCCGCGAAGCTTGACAGCACGACGCCCGCCAACAGGAGCACGATGATCGGCGCGCCGCGGCCCGCAATCAGAAACAGCGCGCCAACCGACGCGAGCGCGCCCGCCATGCCGGCGACAGGCAGCGCGAAGGAGAGCGCCCCGGCGACGCCACTGCTGATCACAATCACAGCGCCAAGCGCCGCCGCGGAGGGCGCACCGAACAGGCTCGGCGAGGCGAGCGGGTTACGAACCAGCCCCTGCAGGACTGCGCCGGCAAGGCCCAAGCACCCGCCGATGAGAACGGCGAGCAGCGTGCGCGGCAGCCGAATTTCGGTCACGATGAG
This sequence comes from Devosiaceae bacterium MH13, assembly GCA_019192585.1. GTDB lineage: Bacteria > Pseudomonadota > Alphaproteobacteria > Rhizobiales > MH13 > MH13. Next base: position 5,862 of record JAHCMG010000225.1, on the reverse strand, counting down.
GGCCAGCCGCTCGTCGGCTCCACTGAAGGCGGCCAGAAGCGCCGGCGGCGAGGTCACCGTCGCGCCGACCATGAGCGAGGCGAGCGCGAGCGCCGCCACAATCACCGCAAGCAACAGGTTCAAGCCCAAGGGGGTGCACCCCCTGCTGCCACGCTAGAGCCGCGCGCGAATGCCGGCATAGGCTGACAGGCCCGGCGTGTTGTAGCCGTCGATCTCTTCATAGTCGGCATCAAACAGGTTCTCGATCCGCCCGAAAACCTCCAAATGCTCATGCACCTGGTAGGACGCCGAAGCATCGACGCGGACATAGGGATCGAGCGCAACCAGATTGTCAAAATCGTTGAACCTGTCGCCGCCAACAACGAAGGCAGTGGCCGAAAGTGATAGCCGATCGATCCCCAGGTAGGTCAGCGTCAGCTGCCCTTCATGCTCTGGCCGGCGGCGAAGCCGGTTGCCCGTCGTGAGGTCTTTGGCGATCAGGTAGGTGTAGGATGCGGACGCGTCGAGCTGACCGGGGATCACGCGCGCAGTCGCTGACACCTCGACGCCATACGTCTCAGCCTCGTCGACGTTGATAAACCCGCCCTGGTAGTCGATCAGGTTGTCGAAGCGATTATAGAACCCGGTTACGTCCACGGTTGCTCGACCGTCGAAGAGAACCTGGGTGATGCCGAGGTCCGCACCAAAGCTCTCTTCGACCAGCAGGTCAGGGTTGGCCCCAATCGGTCCAAACCGTTGGTATAGCGTCGGTGCTTTTGCGCCGGTCCCGACGCTCGCGTGGAAGCGTGTTTCCGTTTCGAAGATTTCGAACACGGCTGTGCCCCGGCCCGTGACGAACTCCCCGGCGCCATCGAAATCATCAAGGCGTATGGCGGCCGACAAGTGCAGCCGTGGTCCGATCGAGAACTGGTGCATGGCAAATGCCGACCAGTAGGTCTCTTGGGCATCATAAGGGCCGAAGAAGCCGCCAGTCTGCTCGGCTTCGTGCTGCTCAATGCCCATCCCAACCAACAGGGTACCGGCTGCACCAAAGTTCATGGTGCTTACATACTCTGCGCCTTGCTGCAGGCCGCTATAGTTCGTGATGCTCCCGCTATCGTCGACATTTTCGGTGCGGCCGCCCGATACCGTCAGCGTGTGGACCCACCGCTCCTCGAACGTCTCCACCCGTGCACGCAGATGGCCGTTTACCGAGCGCATGTCCCGGACCCGGTCTTGCGTCCCAGTTGTTCGCGTGGGCGTACGATCATAGTCAGTCGTTGTGTCGCTCGCTTGGAGCTGGCCATCAACGCGGACATACTCCGAAAGCTGCACACCCATCTGAGCGAACCCGCTCCACTGACGCACCCCATCTTTCTCCGGGTCTACCTGGGTGCGCGAAAATCCTTCGGTCGAAACGTGTGAAACGCTCCCAAGGAAGCTCGCCAACGCGCCGCCATAGCCCACGGTCGCCGTCTCCCGATGGGTGCCGTAGCTGCCGCCTTCGACTGTCGCTTCACCCGACAGGCCTTGGTCGGCCCGCCGCGTGATGATGTTGATCACCCCACCGATTGCATCAGAGCCGTACAGAGCCGATTGGGGGCCGCGAAGGACCTCAATGCGCTCGATGGCGCTGGTGGGCAGGGTGCGAAAATCAAACTCGGCGCGGGTGTCCGTCGGGTCGCTGACGGGCACCCCATCGATCAGGACAACCGTGTGGTGGCTCTCCGCACCACGAAGCCGAATGCTCGTCTCCGAGCCGTAGCCGCCGGATGTGTTGAAGCTGACACCTGGGACTGCCCGTAACGCATCAGAAACCGATAAATACCCCGCCTGTTCGATCTGCTCACGTGTCACAACGCTAACCGCACTGCCAGCGCGGGCGATCGGTGTCGCGATCCCGCGCATGGGCGCGAAAACTGTGATCTCGGATTGAGCAATTGCCGGAGTGGCGGAGAGGGCGAGCGGCAAGCACAAAGCCGCGCACACCGAAAGAACGGCGAGCCGTTGGGTTACGCATCCACGCATACGTGCAGACCTTTACTGTTTCGATCTGGTTGGTCACAACGCCCGTCACGAGATGTGTCCCGGGCCTTAACTATTTGTTAAGGCTGTTGATACCGCGCCGCAACGGGGCCAAAGGGCGAATAGGCAAAGGCAACACAGGTGCTGCGATCGCTTTTCCTTGGTTTTGGTCTGGTACTGGGCCTTGCTCCGGCGGCTTTCGCGTCCGATCCGCCAAACCGTGTCGTGTCTTTAAACATGTGCACTGACCAGCTGGTCCTGGCCCTTGCCGACCCGGGACAGATCGTTGCGCTGAGCCGGTTTGCGGCGGATGCGCGCCTCTCCCACGCGGCGGATCAGGCCGCGGCCTACCCGCAGCTGCCGGCGGCAGCGGAAGCGGTGATTGCCCACGAGCCGGACCTTGTCTTGACAGGCCGCTTCACCGACCGCGCCGCGAAAGATATGCTCCGCCGCTTCGGGTATCGGGTGGAGGAGGTGGCTTTCGTGCGTTCTCTTGAAGATGCGCGCACCGCCATCCGCACGGTTGGTGACTTGCTCGGCCAGCAGATGCGTGCCGAAACGCTCATCACGGACATCGATGCCGCACTTGATGCCCACCGCTCTACGCCGGAACTGAGCGCGCTGATCCTGCAACGGCGCGGCTATGCCACGGGCACAGCATCGCTCACCGCAGACCTTCTCGCCGCGCTGGGGATTGAGCTTGCCAGCGACGATTTGGTGAGCACCCGCGGCGGGTTCGCTGATCTTGAGACGATCGTCGCCGCTGACCCCGACGCGCTGATCATGGCGTCGCTACAGCCCGAGGCAGAAGACCAGGGCTCGGCGCTGTTGCAGCACCCGGTGCTGGCCGAGCGCTTCCCCGCCTCGCGCCGCATGGCCCTGCCAGAACGGCTAACCTTGTGTGCTGGCCCCTCGCTGATCGAGGCGATTGAGCACATCGCCCGCGAGCGCGACCGGTTCCTCGATCGCCAGCCCGGCGGCTAGCTCTGCATGCTCGCTTGGCTTGCCCTAAACGCTTCCGCGCTGGCCGTTGCTTTGCTTATGGACGCCATGCTTGGCGAACCGAAATGGCTGTGGAACCGGCTGCCGCATCCCGTCGTGATGATCGGCAAACTGATCAAACGCGCCGATGAACGCCTCAACGATGAGCGGTTTGAGCCAGCGGATCGACGCAAGCGCGGGCAAGCTGCCTTGGTGCAGGTTCTGCTCCTCTCGGTGCTGCCGGTGGCCGCGTTTTGGTGGCTATTTTCAAGCCTCCATCCCGCACTGGGCTGGGTCTTCGCGGTGGTGGTCGGCGCGGTCCTTCTGGCGCAACGCAGCCTTTATGAGCATGTAAACGCCGTCCGCGCGCCGCTTGCCTCGGGATCCCTTGGCGACGCACGCCAAGCGCTCTCCATGATCGTGGGCCGGCAGACGGAGACGCTCGACGAGAGCGGCATCGCCCGCGCCGCGCTCGAGTCACTCGCGGAAAACCATTCCGACGGCGTGATCGCGCCGGCCTTTTGGATGCTTCTCGCCGGACCGATTGGCATCGTGGCCTATAAGGCGATCAACACGGCGGACTCGATGATCGGCTACAAGTCGGAGCGCTATCTCGACTTTGGCCGCGCCGCCGCGAAAGTGGATGACGCCGCCAACTGGGTGCCAGCACGCCTCGCGCCAGCCCTCATCGCTCTGGGCGTGCTGGGCGCGAAGGTTCTCCACTACCCTGTCCACTTGTCTTGGCCGAGCTGGTCCACAATCCGGAACGACGCCCCGACCCACGCGTCACCCAATGCCGGCTGGCCCGAGGCCGCGTACGCCTCCGCGCTGGGGATCGCGCTTGGCGGACCCCGGCGCTACGCCACCGGAACCGTCGACGCGCCTTACATCAACGATGCTGGCCGCAAATCGCTGACTGCAGAGGATGTGCGGGTGGGCTTGCTGCTGTTCCACGCCAGCTGCGGCGCTATGGTCGCGCTGGTTTTCTTTCTGGCGCTTATCGGGCTTTAGCGATGGCGTGGAGCGCGTCGAGATCCATGTGCTGCTCGAGGTGTTCGGCAAGGCCATCGAGCGCGGCTTCAACGCGCGCCTCGTAGGCCACGGCGCTGCGCCCACCCAGCTGCTCGAGAAACCAGGCGCGGAACGCATCTGAGCCGAACAGGCCGTGCATATAGGTGCCCATGATCGTGCCGTCGGCAGAAACCATGCCGTCGGCGCCGGTGTCGGTCCAAACCATCGACCGGTTCCAGTCGCCGCCCGTCGTGACGCCCATATGGATCTCATAGCCAGACACACTGATGCCCGACTGCCGGTGAACCCCCGTTGCCCGCCGTGTTTTTTTGCGGCCCGCGAGCACGGTTTCCACGTCGAGAAGGCCGAGGCCGGCCACCGAACTGGGCGGCCCTTCAACCCCATCGGGGTCCGCGACACTTTTGCCCAGCATTTGGAAGCCGCCACACAGGCCGACCACCCAGCCGCCCCGGCGGACATGGGCGTGCAAATCGGTGGCCCAGCCTTCCGCGGTAAAGGCTTCCAAGTCCGCGATGGTGGCCTTTGACCCAGGCAGGATCACAGCGTCCGCATCGGCGGGCAGCGGCGTTCCCGGTTCAACGATGCGCAGGTCAACGCCGGGCTCCATCCGCAGCGGATCAAGATCGTCAAAATTGGCGATGCGTCCAAGGCGCGGCACCGCAATGACGACGCCATCACCACTGCCCGACGACAGGCCCAGTACGTCTTCGGCCGGCAAGTCGCGTGCGCCATCGAACCAGGGGACCACGCCGAAACTCGGCCAACCGGTTCGATCACTGATCTCCTTGAGGCCGCCATCGAACAGGCTGGTGTCGCCCCGGAACCGGTTGATGAAGTAGCCGCGAATGGCATTTCGGTCGTCAGCCTCTAGCACGCTGTGCGTGCCGACCACGCTGGCGATCACGCCCCCGCGGTCAATGTCCGCGCACAGAACCGCGGGCACCTCGGCTGCCAAGGCGAAGCCCATATTGGCGATATCGCCGGCCCGCAAATTGATCTCCGCCGGGCTGCCAGCGCCCTCCACCAAAATGAGGTCCGCCGCGGCTTCAAGGGCGCTGAAACTGTCCAGGACCGGCGTGAGGAGTTCGGGCTTGCGCGCCGCATAGGCCCGCGCGTCGAGCGTGTCCAAAACCTTGCCCTGAACCACCACCTGGCTGCCAATATCGGTCTGCGGCTTCAGCAAAACGGGGTTCATGTGGACCGACGGCTCGAAGCCAGCCGCTTGCGCCTGCAGCGCTTGCGCGCGCCCAATCTCGCCCCCATCGACGGTCGCGGCGGCATTGTTCGACATGTTCTGCGGTTTGAACGGCAACACCGTCAGGCCGCGCCGCGCAAAGGCCCGGCACAGGCCCGCCACGATGACCGATTTGCCAACGTTGGAGCCCGTGCCCTGAACCATCAGGGCAGGTGTGCGGGATGGCTCAGAACTCAATGCCGGCTTGCGCTTTGACGCCCGAGCGGAACGGGTGCTTCACCATAGTCATCTCGGTGACGAGGTCAGCGACCTCTATCAGCGCATCGGGCGCGTTGCGGCCCGTAACCACCACATGCACATCGTCTGGCTTCTTCGTGGTCAGGAACTCGACGACTTCTTGCGCGCCGATATAGTCATAACGCAGCACGATGTTGAGCTCGTCGAGCAGCACGAGCTTGTGCTCGCCGCCTTCAATGAGCGACTTGGCCTTCTCCCAGGCGGCGCGCGCAGCGGCGATGTCGCGCTGGCGGTCCTGGGTTTCCCAGGTGAACCCTTCGCCCATCGTGTTGATGGTCACCAGATCACCGAAGCGTTCCAGCACCCGCCTTTCGCCCGTCTCCCACTTGCCTTTGACAAACTGGACGATCCCA
>JAHCMG010000224.1 GCA_019192585.1 Devosiaceae bacterium MH13 | reverse complement strand
CCGGTCGAACAAGTCGACCGACAAGTTCATCATTCGCTCGCGCCATCAGCGCAAGAAATAACGGAGTTAGGGCGTGGCACGTTCTGTTTGGAAAGGCCCGTTCGTCGACGGGTATCTTTTGAAGAAGGCCGACAAGGCGCGCGAGAGCGGTCGGAACGATGTGATCAAGATTTGGTCGCGTCGCTCGACGATCCTGCCGCAGTTCGTCGGCCTGACCTTTGGCGTTTACAACGGCCAGAAGCACATCCCGGTGTCGGTGACCGAAGACATGATCGGTCACAAGTTCGGCGAGTTCGCGCCGTCGCGCACCTATTATGGCCACGCCGCCGATAAGAAGGCGAAGAGGAAGTAAGATGGGCAAAGCATCGCGTGAACGGGCGCTTGCCGATAACGAAGCCAAAGCGGTTGTCCGCCGGCTTCGCGTCAGCCCGCAGAAACTGAATTTGGTTGCCGCAATGATCCGCGGCAAGAAGGTTGAAAAGGCGCTTGCCGACCTGACCTTCTCGCGCAAGCGGATCGCTGGCGACGTCAAGAAAGCGCTTGAGTCAGCCATCGCCAACGCTGAGAACAACCACGACCTCGATGTCGACAATCTGGTTGTTGCCCAAGCGTATGTTGGCAAGGCGCTGGTTATGAAGCGTTGGCAGCCACGGGCGCGTGGTCGCGTTGGACGGATCGAAAAGCCGTTCTCCAACCTGACCATCATCGTTCGTGAAGTCGAGGAGGCCGCCTGATGGGCCAGAAAGTCAATCCGACCGGCCTTCGGCTGGGTATCAACCAGACGTGGAACTCGCGCTGGTTCGCTGATGCGGACTACGCAAAGCTGCTTCATGAAGACCTCAAAATCCGCCGGTTCATCACCGATGAACTGCCGCAGATGGTCAAAAAGGGTGGCCGCGACGACCACAAGGGCGGTGCAGACCCGGCAATCTCGAAGATCGCCATCGAGCGTCCACTCAAGAAGTGCCGCATCTCGATCCACACCGCGCGTCCGGGCTTCATCATTGGCCCGAAAGGCGAGAACATCGAGAAACTGCGTCGCCGCATTTCTCAGATGACCGACTCCGAGGTGCACCTGAACATTGTTGAGGTGCGCAAGCCCGACACCAATGCCGCGCTGGTTGCGCAGTCGATCGCCTCGCAGCTTGAGCGCCGCGTTGCGTTCCGCCGGGCCATGAAGCGCGCCGTGCAGAACGCCATGAAGGCGGGTGCTCTGGGTATCCGGATCAACTCCGGTGGTCGTCTCGGCGGCGCCGAGATCGCCCGGACCGAATGGTACCGCGAGGGCCAGGTGCCGCTGCACACGCTGCGTGCCGATGTCGACTATGGCACCGCCGAAGCGAAGACCGCCTACGGCATCGTCGGCATCAAGGTGTGGATCTACAAAGGCGAGATCATGGAACATGATCCGCTGGCTTCAGAGAAGCGCGCCATGGAAGCCACCGGTGGTGGCGGGGGCGGGGGGCGCCGCCGGGACTAATCTGCGGCGCTCTGCGACAAGACACGAATATCAACCGTGTGCCTTGAGTCCGTAACGGGAGACCAGGCGCACCAAGTTAGGAACTGAAACCATGCTTCAGCCGAAACGGACCAAGTTTCGCAAACAGCATAAGGGCCGCATCAAAGGCGTGGCGAAAGGCGGCACCGAGCTGACCTTTGGCGCGTTTGGCCTGAAAGCTCAGGAGCCCGAGCGCGTCACCGCCCGCCAGATCGAGGCGGCTCGTCGTGCCATGACCCGCTACATGAAGCGTGCGGGCCGTGTGTGGATCCGCGTGTTCCCCGATGTGCCGGTGACCAAGAAGCCGACCGAAGTGCGCATGGGTAAGGGTAAGGGCTCGGTTGAGTATTGGGCCTGCAAGGTGAAGCCGGGTCGGATCATGTTTGAGATCGACGGCGTTTCCGAAGAGATCGCGCGCGAAGCGCTGCGCTTGGCGGCGATGAAACTGCCCGTCAAGACGCGCTTTGTTCAGCGCATCGGCGAATAAGTGAGGGCCGACAGATGAAAGCTCAAGACGCCCAGCTGATGACCCCCGACCAGCTCACCGATGAGTTGGTCAAGCTCAAGAAAGAGCAGTTCAACCTGCGCTTTCAGCGGGCCACCGGTCAGCTTGAAAACACCGCGCGTTTTCGCCAGGTCCGCCGGGACATTGCGCGCATCAACACTGTGCTGAACGCCAAGCGGCGCGAAGCAGCGGCCGCCTGATCGGCGCGGCCAGGAGAGACGAGATATGCCAAAACGCGTTCTGCAGGGTACAGTGGTTAGCGACAAAACCGACAAGACCGTCACGGTGCTTGTTGAGCGTCGCTTCACGCACCCGCTGCTGAAGAAAACCGTGCGCCGCACCAAGCGGTACCAGGCGCACGATGCGGATAATGCCTTCAAGACCGGTGACAATGTGCTCATCGAAGAATGCCGTCCGCTGTCGAAGTCGAAGACCTTTGTGGTTCTGGTTGATGAGTCGCGTGCGCTGATGGCGCAGGGCAGCTGATCGGTCAGGTTGGGTTTTAAGAGAGGCTAAGTGCCATGATTCAGATGCAAACAAACCTCGACGTTGCCGACAATTCCGGCGCCCGTCGTGTTATGTGCATTAAGGTTCTGGGTGGCTCCAAGCGCAAGTATGCGTCCGTTGGCGACATCATCGTCGTCTCGGTCAAGGAAGCCATTCCCCGGGGCCGGGTGAAAAAGGGTGACGTGATGAAGGCGGTCGTCGTGCGCACCGCCAAGGACATCCGCCGCCCCGACGGATCGGTGATCCGTTTCGACCGCAACGCTGCGGTTCTGGTGAACAACAACAAAGAGCCCATCGGGACCCGTATCTTCGGCCCGGTGCCGCGTGAGTTGCGCGCCAAGAGCCACATGAAGATCATCTCGCTCGCGCCGGAGGTGCTGTAATGGCTGCTCGCATCAAAAAGGGCGACACCGTTGTGGTGCTCGCGGGCCGCGACAAGGGCCGTACCGGCCAGGTGTTGCAGGTGATGCCGAAGGAGAGCCGTGCGCTGGTGCAGGGTGTGAACCTGGTGAAGCGTCACCAGCGTCCGACCCCGGGCCGTGAAGGCGGGATCATCTCCAAAGAGGCGCCCATTCAGATTTCAAACATTGCGCTGCGCGACCCCAAAGATGGGAAAGCAACCCGCGTGCGCTTTGAAACCAAGGACGACGGCAAGAAGGTTCGCGTGGCCGTTCGTTCGGGAGAGACGATCGATGGCTGATACGGCTTACGCACCGCGTCTTAAGACGCTGTATGAAGATCAGATCCGTACCAAACTGCTCGATGAGTTCCAGTATAAGAACCCCATGCAGGTTCCGCAGCTGGAAAAGATCGTGCTCAACATGGGTGTTGGCGAAGCGGTTGGTGACACCAAAAAGGTTCGCTCGGCTGCTGAAGATCTGACCGCGATTGCCGGCCAAAAGGCCGTCATCACGCATGCCCGCAAATCGATCGCCGGCTTTAAAGTCCGCGAGCAGATGCCGCTGGGCGCCAAGGTGACGCTGCGCAAAGCGCGGATGTACGAGTTTTTGGACCGCTTGGTGACCATCGCGCTGCCGCGCGTGCGTGACTTCCGTGGCCTGAACCCGAAAAGCTTCGACGGCAATGGCAACTACGCCATGGGCATCAAAGAGCACATCGTGTTCCCCGAGATCGACTATGACAAGGTCGATCAGATCTGGGGCTTCGACGTGATCGTGTGCACCACCGCGGACAATGACGACGAAGCGCGTGCGCTGCTGCGGCATTTCAACATGCCGTTCCGCACCAATTGATGCGTTTTTCGAAGAGGATGTGACGAGCAATGGCTAAGAAAAGCGCCATCGAGAAGAACAAGCGTCGCCGCGGCATGGTGGATCGTTTCGCCGCCAAGCGCGCTGCGCTCAATGCAATCATTCGTGACAAGAATGCGAGCCCCGAAGATCGCTTCAATGCGACCTTGAAGCTCGCTGAGTTGCCGCGCAATGGCTCCAAGACCCGTATCCGCAACCGCTGTGGTGTGACGGGCCGGCCGCGCGCCTACTACCGCAAGCTCGGTATGTCGCGTGTTGCTTTGCGTGAATTGGGCCTGTCTGGCGATGTGCCGGGCCTTGTGAAATCAAGCTGGTAGGGAGATCGCATAGATGGCTATGACAGATCCCATTGGCGATATGCTGACGCGTATCCGTAATGCGCATATGCGCAACAAGACCACCGTTGTGGCGCCGGCCTCCAAGCTGCGCGAACGCGTGCTACAGGTGTTGGCCGATGAAGGCTATATTCGCGGTTTCTCGCGTACCGACCTTGGCGACGGCAAAGGTGAGATCACGATCGAACTGAAATATTTCGATGGTGAGCCGGTGATCCGCCGTCTTGAGCGCGTCTCGAAGCCGGGCCGCCGTGTGTACGCCTCTGTGCGCAACATTCCGACCGTCAACAACGGGCTGGGTGTGTCGATCCTGTCGACGCCGAAGGGCGTGATGGCCGATCACCAGGCGCGCGACGAAAACGTGGGTGGCGAGGTTCTGTGTCAGGTCTTCTAAGCGCTGCTTAGAGGAAACCGACTGGATGGAAGGACAAAACCAATGTCACGTATCGGTAAGAAACCCGTGGCGCTGCCCAGTGGCGTAACGGCAAATGTCGATGGCCAGACCGTCTCTGTGAAAGGTCCCAAAGGGGAGCTGTCGGTCACGGTGGTCAATGAATGCTCGGTCGCCATGGGCGAAGGCGGCATCGAAGTGAGCCCGCGCGGCCAGGACAAGCGCTCGCGGTCTATGTGGGGCATGTCGCGTACGCTGGTGAACAACATCGTTGTTGGCGTCTCGGACGGCTTTGAGAAGAAGCTTGAGCTGAACGGCGTCGGCTATCGTGCGCAGGCACAAGGCTCGAAACTGACTTTGGCGCTCGGCTACTCGAACGATGTCATCTACACGGTGCCCGAAGGCGTTTCGGTTGCTGTGCCTAAGCCGACGGAAATCGTCCTGTCAGGCATCGACAAGCAGCGTGTCGGCCAGGCTGCCGCGGAGATCCGCGAGTTCCGGCCGCCCGAGCCCTACAAAGGCAAAGGCATCAAATATGCCGACGAGTACATCTTCCGTAAGGAAGGCAAGAAGAAGTAGGGGCGGTTTCGCTCCCATCCGCCTGCGGCCGCATTCCGCGTTACGCGTGGAACCAGGGCCGATAGCAAAAAGAGGCATGCCACCATGGCACACAAAACAACCACTGAGCGCCGCCGCGACCGCGTGCGCAAGCAGATCAAGAAGATCGCCAATGGCCGTCCGCGGCTCTCGGTCTATCGCAGCGGCCGCCACATCTATGCGCAGGTCATTGATGATGCCGCCGGCCGCACGGTTGCTGCTGCGTCGTCGCTCGAAAAAGATATGCGCTCGAGCCTGAAGACCGGCGCCGACACCAATGCTGCCGCCGAAGTCGGCAAGCTGGTTGCAAGCCGGGCGAAAGAGGCTGGCGTCGACAGCGTCGTGTTTGATCGCGGGTCCTACCGCTATCACGGCCGTGTCAAAGCCCTTGCCGATGCGGCGCGCGAAGGCGGCCTGACCTTCTAACCTTCCGGGGCAGGGGCATCCGCCGCGCCTGCCACGTCCCTCCGGTTTGTCATCCGGCAAGCCGCACTTCTCGGCTGGCTCACGCTCGTGGCCCCCGAAAGACACTAAAGGAAAATGCCCATGGCACCTCGTGAACGCAATCGCGACCGCGACGAAGAGAAAAGCGAATTCGTCGACAAACTGGTCCACATCAACCGCGTCTCCAAGACCGTGAAGGGCGGTAAGCGCTTTGGCTTCGCCGCGCTCGTCGTCGTTGGCGACCAAAAGGGCCGCGTCGGCTTTGGCCACGGTAAGGCCCGCGAGGTGCCTGAAGCGATCCGCAAGGCAACCGAATCCGCAAAGCGCACCATGATCCGCGTTCCGCTGCGCGAAGGCCGGACCCTGCACCACGATGTCAAAGGCCGGCACGGTGCGGGCAAGGTGCTGCTGCGCGCGGCACCTCCGGGTACCGGCATCATCGCGGGTGGCCCGATGCGTGCCGTTTTCGAAACGCTGGGTGTCCAGGACGTTGTTG
>JAHCMG010000223.1 GCA_019192585.1 Devosiaceae bacterium MH13 | reverse complement strand
GGCCTTAGCCCCAAAGAGAACCGCGATGTGCCGCCGCTCGACTACGCGCTCGTCACGGCTATGAAGGCACGCTTCCCCGACCTCTGGATCGGCATAAACGGTGGCATCACCACGCTCGACCAAGCCAAGGCGCTCCTGGCGGAAGGGCTCGATGAAGTGATGATCGGGCGCGCGGCTTATCAGACCCCCGCCGATATTCTGCTTGAGGCCGATCCGCAGCTGTTCGGCACACCCGCGCCGTTTGGGAGCCGCGCAGACGTGGTGCGCGCGATGCTGCCCACCATTGAGGCGCATCTTCGCACCGGTGGGCGGCTCAACCAGATCACCCGGCATATGCTCGGCCTGTTCGCCGGCCAGCCTGGCGCACGGCGTTGGCGACAGATCCTATCTCAAGAGGCGCATCTGCTGAGCGCGGGCGCGCACACTGTGGAGCGCGCTCTGGCCGCCGTCGATTAAGCGGCGCCGAAAGCCGACGCCGCGTGACTGTAAGCTGATCCGCTTAGCCGAACTCGTCCATGCCTGGGATCTGCGCGACGATCTGCTGGACGACATCATCGCCTGCTTTCTCGCGGGCGAAGCCAACAACTTCCTGCGTGACGCCCTGAATCTGGCCCATATCGAGGCCAGCGCTCATCAGTTCGCTGGCCGCGCCCATCAGGCCGCCCGAGGAGCCGCCCATCAGGCCACCCACCGCACCGGCAAGGCCGCCACCACCGGCGAGGCCGCCCAGGGCGCCCATCAGCCCGCCGCCGCCACCGTCTGCCTCGGCGCCGCCGGCAACCTGTGCCATCAAGTCTTCAGCACCGGGCAAGGCGCCCATCAGCTGGCCGACGGCGTCAGACGGACCTTCCTTGTTCAAAAAGCCCAAGATCACGCCGATGGCGGTCTGCGCTGTGCCTTCGTCAATGCCAACGGCGCTGACGATGCGGCCGATCAGTTCATCCATGTTGGGTCTCCCGTGTTGGCGAGGCGGAGCATCCGCGTTGCCGATAGTCATTCCCCGTTGCACCGGCGAGCACAAGGGTGCGTGGTTCAAAGGCGCGCCCGATTAGCCAAAAGAACGCCCCCGCTGTGGTTTTTGCGGGGCAATCGCCGGCCGAACCCTTGCGCAGCCCGCGGCCAATATGGTCTGCCTTTGGCCGCCAGTTGGCCCGCCCTTCAGCCTATCGTTCGACGGTAACACAGCCATGTACAAAGACGACGCCATCTATCTGGGGACCGCCGGGGACGCCCCGCAGTATCTCGCCCTCAAGCTCGCCAACCGCCACGGGCTGGTGACCGGTGCCACGGGTACGGGCAAAACGGTGACGTTGCAGATCATGGCCGAGGGCTTTTCACGCGCTGGCGTTCCGGTCTTCTGCGCCGATGTGAAGGGCGATCTTTCGGGCATCGCGGTGCCCGGCACCTCGAAGGATTTCCTTGAAGCGCGCGCAGAAACAATCGGGTTCGCGGACGCCTACACCTATGAAGCGACGCCGACCATCTTCTGGGACCTGTTCGGCGAGAAGGGCCACCCGATCCGCACCACCATCTCGGAGATGGGGCCGCTGCTGCTGTCGCGGTTGCTCGATCTGTCAGAGGCGCAGGAAGGCGCGCTGAACATCGCGTTCCGCATCGCCGACGAAGAGGGCGTGATGCTCCTCGACCTTAAGGACCTGCGGGCGATGTTGGTCCACCTGTCCGAGCGGCGCGAGGAGATCGCGGCGACCTATGGCAACATCTCCACCGCGTCCATCGGCGCCATTCAGCGGCGCCTGCTGGTGCTCGAAGATCAAGGCGGCGCCAACTTCTTCGGCGAGCCGGCGCTGAAGGTACAGGACTTTATGCGCACCGACACGACGGGCAGGGGCCTTGTTTCGGTGCTGGCCGCCGACAAGCTGATGAACAACCCGCGGCTGTACGCGACCTTCCTTCTGTGGTTGCTCTCAGAATTGTTTGAAGAACTGCCCGAGGTCGGCAATCCTGATAAGCCGCGCTGCGTCTTCTTCTTCGATGAGGCGCACCTCTTGTTTGACGAAGCGCCGCGCGCGCTGCTCGAGCGCGTGGAGCAGGTCTGCCGGCTCATTCGGTCCAAGGGCGTGGGCGTCTATTTTGTTACCCAGAACCCGCTCGACGTGCCCGATGAAGTGCTCAGCCAGATCGGCAACCGGGTGCAGCACGCCTTGCGGGCCTTCACGCCGCGCGATCAGCGGGCGGTGAAAGCGGCCGCCGAAACCTTCCGGCCCAACCCCGATTTCAACGCCTTTGAGGTCATCACCCAGCTGGGGGTGGGGGAGGCGTTGGTCTCAACGCTCGAGAAGAAGGGCGTGCCGTCCATCGTGCAGCGCACGCTGATCCGCCCCCCTTCATCGCGCCTTGGGCCGCTTGAGGACGATGAGCGCGCGCAGCTGATCAAAACCTCGCCCGTCTACGGCCAGTATGACGAAAGCGTCGACCGGGAGTCGGCCTACGAGATCCTTAAGGCGCGCGGCGAAGAAGCCGCCGCGGCGGAAGCCCGCGCCAAGCAAGAGGAAGAAGAGCGCATCGCCCGCGAAAAGGAAGAAAAAGAACGCGCCCGCCGCCGCGATGATTACGAAGACGATGATGACTATGATGACCGCGGCAGCCGCGGTGGTCGCCGCACCCGTTCGGGCTTCGATATTCCAGAGTTCGGCCCGCGCAGCCGCAACTATGATTATGGCGAGCGCGACGCGCGGCGTTCGGAGCGCAGCCGGTCACGCTCGCGCTCAACCTCGTCTCGCCGCCGCCGGCGTTCCTCGCGTCAGTCGAGCCTGGAAGCGATGACCAAGTCGATGATGCGCTCCGCGGGCACCCAGATCGGCCGGGCTGTTGTTAGAGGGATTTTGGGGAGCTTGCGGCGGTAAAAGACCGACGGTGTAGCAGCCGGGCTGTTACCCAGCCGCGCCGATTAAATCGGTAATCTGATCGTCGAGCGCGCGGCCAATGTGCGCATCCAAAAAGCGCTGCGGCGGCGTCTTGCGCGCGCTGGGCGTAACGATCAGGCCCGGCGCTTGGTCGGCGCTCAGCGTGTGCCCGGCGTCCACAAACGCGCGTGCAGCCTTCTGCGGGGAATGCATGATCAGGGGTCGAAGCAGTCGGATCGGCAGGGGGACGGCCTCGTCTAACGTCATGTCGGTCTGGGTGCCGCCCGGATCGGCGACAGCCACGTTCAGTTCTTTGCCGGACGTTAGAGCCCACAGCGTTAGGTATGCCTTTGATCGCGCATAGGCGCGTCGAAACCCGTCATAGCCCTGTTCCGACTGCAGGTCGTTTGGCTTCACATCCTTGACGAAGTTAATCGCGCCCGATCCCGTCATAACCGTACGCGAAGCCTTCAGCTCTTTGGTCAGGGCAATCGGTCCAAGCAGGTTGGTGGCCAGTGTCAGTTCATTGCCCTCACTCGTCGTTTGGCGCTCCTTCGACAGGACGCCCGCAACATTGAGCAAAAGATCGACGTGCCCGAAGCGGTCCAGAACGTCGCTCGCCACCCGCTTGTTCTCCGACACCACAGAGAGCTCGGCT
>JAHCMG010000222.1 GCA_019192585.1 Devosiaceae bacterium MH13 | reverse complement strand
CTATTGTGGCGACAGCCCCAACGATGCGCCGATGTTCGGCTACTTCCCCTACGCATGTGGCGTCGCGAACGTTGCTGACTTTGTCGGCAAGATGGACGCCCTGCCCAAATTTATTACCCCCTCACGCGGCGGCGCCGGGTTTGTGGAAATCGGAAACCGCATTCTCAGTGCGCGGCAAGGCGCGACGTAAGGCCCACAGGAAGGAGCAAGTCTGTGGCATCAGTGACCTTTGACAATATCGTCAAATCCTATGGCACCGTGGAGGTGCTCCATGGGCTCAATCTCGACATTGAGGACGGTAAGTTCGTCGTCCTGTTAGGGCCGTCTGGGTGCGGGAAGTCGACCCTGCTGCGCATGCTCGCCGGCCTTGAAGAAATCACCGGCGGCGAGGTCTCCATTGGCGGACGGCTGATGAACGGGGTCCACCCCAAGGACCGGAACATCGCAATGGTGTTCCAAAACTATGCGCTGTACGCGCACATGACCGTGCGCGAGAACATGGCCTTCTCGATGACGCTCAAGAAGATGGACAAGGCGACCATCGATGAGCGGGTCCAATGGGCGGCGAAGATCCTCTCGCTTGAGGACTATCTCGACCGGCGCCCCAAAGCGCTGTCTGGCGGTCAGCGTCAGCGCGTCGCGATGGGCCGGGCGATCGTCCGCAACCCCGATGTGTTCCTGTTCGACGAGCCGCTTTCGAACCTGGATGCCAAGCTGCGGGTGCAGATGCGCACCGAGATCAAGGAGCTGCACCAGAAGCTCAAAACCACCACGGTCTATGTCACGCACGATCAGATCGAGGCGATGACGATGGCCGACACCGTCGTGATCATGCGCGATGGGAACATCGAGCAGGTCGGCACCCCGCTTGAAGTTTATGATAACCCGGCAAACCTCTTTGTGGCGCAGTTCATCGGCGCGCCGGGCATGAACATTGTCGAAGGCGTGGTCAGCACCAAAGACGGCGCCCCGGTTGTCGGCGCGAGAGGGCTGGCGCTGCCCATACCCGCCGATATGCACGTGCGCGACGGCCAGAAAGTCTTCTACGGCGTGCGGCCTGAGCACTTGGCGCATTCGAGCAACGGGTCGGGCATCGAAGCGACGATCAATGTCGTCGAGCCGACAGGTCCTGAGACGCACATTTACGCTGATCTGGCTGGCCAGGAGATCTGCTCGATTTCCCGCGAGCGCCTCGGCTGGCAGCCTGATGGTGCCATCAAGCTCGAGCCGATGATCGAGTTCGTCCATCTGTTTGACGCGGAAACCAAAGCGGCCATCGCGCGCGGCGCACAATAACGGAGCGCCGCAGCCGGGCGCCGTTTGGCGCTCAGCAACCCCAAGTCCCCCCAAAAGTGCGCCGCCTCCAGAAGGGCGGGCGCACATCAGGAGAGCGCCGAATGGCCACCGAAAACGACGTCCGGCAGGACATTATCGACACGTGCCTTGAGATGAATGCCATCGGCCTCAACCAGGGCACGTCGGGCAATGTCTCGGTGCAGTTTGAAGACCGGATGCTGATCTCTCCGTCGGCGACCCAGTACGAGAAAATGACCCCCGACATGATCGCTTCGATGGATCTGACCGGAGACATGCCCGACAGCTGGGATGGACCGCTGAAGCCGTCGAGCGAGTGGCGGTTCCATTGGCTAGCTCTGAAGCAGCGCGACGACATCACGGCGCTGGTGCACGCTCATCCACCCTATGCGACGTCGCTGGCGATCCTGCGCAAACCCATCCCGGCCTGCCACTATATGATCGCGGCCTTTGGCGGCATGGATGTGCCCGTTTCGGGCTATGCCACCTTTGGCTCGCAGGCGCTGGCCAACCACGTGATCACAGCGCTTGAAGGCCGCACCGCATGCTTGATGGCGAACCACGGGATGGTCGCCACCGGTATGGGGCTGGAGCAGGCCATGTGGCGCGCCGGCGAACTGGAGACCATCGCGCGGCAATATCACCTCGCGTTGCTCGTCGGTGAGCCGCATATCCTGTCTGAAGAAGAGATCGAAGACACGCGCCGCAGTCTTAAGGGTTACGGCGTGCAGGATGGCTAGGCCGGTCTTGCCTCCGCCTGGAGCCATGGCTTGAGTGCTTGGGCTGATTGCATGGGTGAGGCGTCTCGGCTAAGGCCTTCAAAGCGTCATGATCGTCGCGGCATTGTTGCCATCAGTACCTGGTGATATGCGCAATCAAACATATGTTTGAAATCGCGCTTTCTTGGTAGAGGTTAGAGGATTGCCCTCCATCAGCCAGGCTTCCTCCCTTGACCACCGACAGCACAGACGCTCTCCCGCTCCTGCCTCAGGACGGGGAGGGCAAGCCCAAAACCGTTCGCAAGAGCGCCCTCGTTCAGCGGCTTCTCGGGCGCGCCGTGTACATTCCGGCCTTGCTTCTGCTTGTGTTCGCTGGCGGCGTGATGGGTGTCTACTTCCAGCCGCCTGGCATCCAGCGTTTCTTTGAAGTCACGGGTCTCGCCCCTGGCGGCGGTTCAGATAATCCCATCGCTGTGTCGCCAGAGCTGGCCGAGGCGATTGAAGCACAGCAGCTTGAGGTCAGCCCCAACGATATCGTTGCCTTGGGGACCTTGCTGCCGGTGACAGATGTCATCCGGGTCACAACGCCGTTCGGCGCGAGCGACGCAGCAATCGCCTCCATCGAGGTCGAGGTTGGCGATGTGGTCGAGACCGGCGACGTCGTGGCGATCCTCGACAACCTTTCAACGCTTGAGGCGGAGCTGAGCGCGTCTCGGTCGCAGGTCGCGTTGCGCGAGGCCAACCTCGAGCAATCGCGGGCCCTGACCGTGTCGCTGGAACGGGAGGCCGAAGCGACCTTGCAGCGCGCCGTCGCTGACGCCCAGAACGCGGCCGATGAAGTGGCCCGCGCGCAGCAGCTGTTCGATCGCGGGATCGTCACGCGCGCCAATCTCGATACGGCGCGAAACCGTCAGGCCCTCGCCGATCAAGAGGTTGAACGCGCCGGCGCGGTGCTGGAGCGTTACACGGCGACATCGCTCGATGAGCAGGCTGATGTGCTCGTCTCCATCCGCAACCTTGAGGCCGCGCTTGCCGATCTTGAGCGCGCGGAGCGGAACCTTGCGCGCGCCTATGTGCTGGCGCCAGCGTCCGGCACCGTGCTGGATATTCATGCCCATAGCGGTGAACGGCCGAGCACCGATGGTGTCGTCAGCATTGGCGACCTGGCGCAGATGAAGGCCGATGTCGAGGTCTATCAAACCGAGATCGGGCTCGTTGAGGTTGGCCAGCCCGTGCAGCTAAGCGCCACAGCCTTGCGGGAGCCGCTTGTCGGCACCGTCTCGGAGATCGGGCTCTTGGTTGGCCGCCAGACGGTGCTTGAGGACAATCCCGTCGCCAACACGGACGCGCGGGTGGTCACGATCGAAGTGCTGCTCGACGAGCCATCGTCCCGGGTTGCGGCGCGCTTTACCGGGCTGGA
Organism: Devosiaceae bacterium MH13; assembly: GCA_019192585.1. Classification (GTDB taxonomy): domain Bacteria; phylum Pseudomonadota; class Alphaproteobacteria; order Rhizobiales; family MH13; genus MH13. Next base: position 2,097 of record JAHCMG010000222.1, on the reverse strand, counting down.
AGTCGTGGCCCGCATCGACACGGGCGGCGAGGGCTCGTGACCGAGCTGCTTTCAAAGCTTCTGGGCCGTGTGCCTGTTGGATGGCTTCAGCTGACGCACAATCGCGGCCGGCTGTTGGCGGCGGTGGCCGGCATCACGTTCGCGAATGTTTTGATCTTCGTGCAGCTGGGCATCATGGGTTCGCTGAACACGTCGATCGTCCGCGACTATGAGCTGCTGCGTGCGGACATCATGATTTCGGCGGTCGACACCAACACCCTGACGGAGAGCAGTGGCGTGCCGCGCCAGCACATGTTCCGGGCGCTCGCGCTTCCCACAGTGCAGTCTGTGTCGCCTCTCTTCGTGGGGACCATTCAGTACACGCAGGATAATGGGGACTCGACGTCGTTTCAAACTGTGGCGTTCGACCCACAGGCCGACGGGATCATGATCGATCTGATTGATGCGCAGCGACGCAGCCTGCTGATTGAGAACAGCATCTTGATCGACCAAGCAACGCGCGGCCTCGATGGCATCGATCTGAGCGATGTCAGCCCGGAAAACCCGGTCACGCTCGACATTGATGGCGAGCGGCTCACCGCGCGAGGTGCGATCCGCGTGGGTGCTGGCTTTTCGGGCGATGGCTCGGTGATCACGTCGGACCAAACGTTCCTGTGGCTGTTCCCCCGCCGCAGCTCTGAGGCGCCAGACCATGTGCTTGTGCGGCTGCAAAACCCGGCGGACCTGGAGCGGACGCTTCAGAGCTTGGAGGTTTTGATCCCACCTGAAGTCGCGCGCGTGCGCTCGGTTGCCCATGCCGCGCAAGAGGATTTGCAGTACCAGACGACCGAGCGGCCGACTGGACTCATCTTCGGGTTCGGCGTGGTGATGGGCATCATAGTCGGGGTGGTGATTGTCTATCAGATCCTCTCCACCGATGTTGCCGACCACATCCGCGAATATGCGACGCTGAAAGCCATGGGCTACCGGCAGCCATTCTTTCTGTCGGTCATCTTTGAGGAAGCGGTGGTGCTCGCCGTGTTCGGCTTTGTGCCGGGCTTCCTGTTTTCGCTCGGCTGTTACGTCCTCCTCAACGCGCTCACCGGGCTTCCGCTTGGCATGGATGTGATGACGGCCGTGCTGGTGTTTGTTGGCACCGTGGCCGCCTGCACGCTCTCCGGTGCGCTGGCGACGCGCCGCTTGGCGTCAGCCAACCCTGCGGATCTGTTCTGACCATGGATGCAAGCGTCATCGACACGGCCAAGGCCGCCCCCCTGGACGCACCGTTAGATGAAGCGCGGTTCTCCATTGCGGCGCGCTCGCTGAACCATTGGTTCGGCGCGGGCGAAGCGAAGTATCACGCCATTCGCGACGTGAACCTTGAGATTGAGCGCGGCAAGCTGACGATCCTCATGGGCCCATCTGGCTCGGGGAAGACCACGCTTTTGACCCTGCTTGGATGCTTGCGCGATGTCCAAGATGGCAGCGTCCGGGTGCTCGGCTCAGAGCTGAACGGGCTCGCAAAGACGCCGCAAGAGATCATGCGCCAGCGCCTTGGCTTTATTTTCCAGGCCCACAACCTACACCCCAGCCTCACGGCTCGGCAGAACGTGATGCTCGGCCTGCAAGTGAAAGAGCTTGGCGATGATCCCTTCCAGCGTACCGCCGCCGCGCACGCCTTGGGCCTGGTGGGGCTGGCGGACCGGGTGGACTATCTGCCGGACAATCTATCGGGTGGCCAGAAGCAGCGCGTCGCCATTGCGCGCGCTCTCGCGGGCAACCCCGACATCGTCTTTGCCGACGAGCCGACCGCGGCGCTCGATCGCGACGCCGGCGTCCGCATTGTTGAGATTTTGTGCGCCTTGGGCGCTCAGCGTGGCACAACGACGGTGATGGTGACCCACGACAACCGCATCCTTGATATGGCGGACCGTATCGTGACGCTCGAAGAGGGGCGTTTGGTGGATGACAGCGCGCCACCAAGTTAAGCGATAGCGTCGCTTACTCGTGGTGCAGCCAGAACGCGTCCGCGATGGTGTGGGACTTGTCCTCGGTGTAGCCGTCCCAGTCGAGCGCCATCAGAACCAGAGGCCGTGCGAGGTTGAGGAACGCGCTCTG